>NZ_JBQSWV010000012.1:0-88615 GCF_052377495.1 Corynebacterium sp. AOP36-E1-14 | reverse complement strand
ATGTGCGAAGCGGATGGCGTCGGCGCGGGTGCGGGCGCGTAGGGCGCGGGCGGTGGCGAGGCGTTCAGTGCCGGCGATGTCGCGGAGGTGGGCGATCAGGACGATTTCGCCGAGGTTGAGGTGGCGTTGGATGTCGTCCATGCTCATCGCGGGTGTGGTGTTGTCGGTGGTCATGACCCTGGTTCCCCCTTTGTCCGTTTGTTGGACGAAGTGTACCTCAGGGCACGGACATGAATGACCCACGTGTTCGAATGAACACCACCTAGGACTTTTGCTGCCGCGCCCCGCGCCTACCGTAGAGACCACCGACTGCGGCGACGCAGGCGCACACCACCATGACCGTGGCCATGGTCAGCAGACCGTCCTCCCCCAGCCCCACCAGCGGCGCGACGATGCCGGCGGCGAGGAACTGCCCGGCACCCAGCAGTGCCGAACCCGCCCCCGCACGCCCCGGTGTCAGGTCCATCGCCAGGGCGGTCGTGTTGCCCAGGTTCAGGCCCGTACCGATCGTCGCCACGAAGGTGAAGACGATCACCGGCACCAGCGAGTGCACCGTCAGGGCGATGACGAGCAGCCCGAGACCACCGGTGATCAGCAGGACCTGCCCGATCGCCTGCATCCGGGCGGGACCGACCAGGGCCACGACCCGGGCGTTGACCATGTTCGCCAGCACCAGTGCCACCGCGTTGCCGGCGAAGACCAGGCTGAACTGGGACGCGGTGAGCCCGAACTGCTCCTGCATCACGAAGGACGAGCCGGAGACGAAGGCGAAGAAGCCACCGAAACCGATGGCGAAGGCCACGAGGTGCCCCATGTACGGGCCCACGCGGAACAACCCGGCCATGCGCCGGTACACCACGAGCATCGCGCCCTCGGTGCGTTTCTCCGCCGGATGGGTCTCCGGCAGGAGCACGGCAACCAGCACCTGGGCCACGGCGATGCCCGCCAGCGTCCAGAACACCGCCCGCCACCCTGCCAGGCCGGCGACGGCGCCACCCACCACGGGCGTGACGATCGGGGCGACGGAGGTGAAGATCATCATCGTCGACAGGGCCGCCGCCGCGGAGGCGCCGGACAACCGGTCGGCGATCATCGAGCGTCCCAGCGTCACCGCCGCGCCACCGGCGGCACCCTGGAAGAAGCGCACCACGATGAAGAGCCAGATGGACGGCGCCAACGCGCACACGACGGACGCCGCCAGGCCCACCACGGTGGCCGCGACCAGCAGGCGGTGGCGTCCTGCGCGGTCGGAGAGCGGCCCCACCACGAGCTGGCCGACGGCCATCCCGACCATGAAGGCGGTGATCGTCAGCTGGGTGAGGGAGGCCGTGGTCCCGAGGTCGTCGGTGATCTCGGGCAGCGACGGCAGGTACATGTCCGTACCGAAGGGACCGCCGGTGGACAACAGCGCGATGCCGGCGAGCATCGCCAGGGAGATCGTCGCAGCAGATCCCCCCGTACCCCGGGTCTGTGCCCGGGAGGAGTCGTCACGCATCACGTCGACGCAGCGTGACCGCACCGATGACGAAGACGACGAGGCAGACCACCACGAAGTAGAGCACCGAACCGTTCTGACCCCACGGCGCGTCCGCGATGTCGTTGAGGTTCACCGCCGAGCCGATGTTGTTGAACGGGAGGTACTGGGGAACCCAGTCCTTCACCTTCGGCACCATCGAGACGATGTCCTCGAGGACGAGGACCCACAGCAGCAGGACGGCCATGGCACCGGCGGTGCGGCGCACCAGGTACGCCACGCCGATCGCCAGGGCGACCGCGCCGAGCGAGTAGATCACCATGCGCAGGACGACCGTCCAGGCGTCGTCGGCGGACAGGGAGATGTTGGACAGGAGCGCGTCGTCGTCGATCTGGGTGCCGGCCGCCCACCGGGTCACGAGCACGCTGATCACGGCGGACACGAGCGTGACCACCGCGGCGATCACGCCGTAGACGATGAACTTGGCCACCGGCAGCTGCCAGCGCTTCGGCACCGCCAGCACATTCGACTTGGCGGTGTTGTTGCCGTACTCGCCGGTGACCAGCAGCGCACCCTGGATCAGGAGGATCATCACCCCGAAGAGCTGCAGACCCAGCAGGGCGCTGGAGACGGTGAGCCCCTCCACGCTGGCGGCGGCGAGCTCCGCGTTGCCGTCGTCGACGGCCATGTTGTAGTTCATCGCGTTCGCCCACCCCATGAACCCGCCGAAGGCCACGGAGAAGACGACGATGAGCGCGGAGGTCCAGTAGACCGCCTTGGTGGTGCGGATCTTGATCCACTCGGCGTTGATCGTGTGTGCGAGCATTACTTCTCCCCCTCGGAGGTCGGGGTGGTCGGCAGGGCGCTGAGGTCGGGGACGTCCCCGATGCCGTCGGGCCCGTCGCCCAGGTTCGCGTGGTAGTCCACCGCGTGCCCGGTCATCCGCATGAACGCGTCCTCCAGGGAGGCGCGACGCTCGCTGAGCTCACGCAGCAGCAGACCGTAGGTGTAGGCGATGGCGCCGACCTCGTCGGGTTCGGTGTCCTCCAGGACGAGGATGTCGCGGCCGTCGTCGTCGGTGCTCTGCTCGAAGGCCACGGACTCCTCCCTGAGCGCATTCTTCATCTCCGGCAGGTGGTCGGTGCGCACCACCGTGGTCGCCGTGGAGGCGTTCTTGATGAAGTCGTGGGTGGAGGTGTCCGCCACCAGCCGGCCACGGCCGATGACCACCAGGTGGTCGGCGGTCTGCGCCATCTCACTGAGCAGGTGCGAACTGATCATGACCGTGCGACCCTCGGACGCCAGGTGACGCACGAAGTCACGGACCCACCGGATACCCTCCGGGTCCAGACCGTTGACCGGCTCGTCCAGGATCAGGACCTCCGGGTCGCCCAGCAGGGCGACGGCGAGGCCGAGGCGCTGGCCCATACCCAGGGAGAAGTTCCCGGCCTTCTTGCCGGCGACGTCGCTCAACCCGACGAGGTCGAGGACCTCGTCCACCCGCTTGCGCGAGAATCCGTTCGCCGCCGCCAGCCACCGCAGGTGGTTCGCCGCGGTGCGGTTGGGGTGCACCCACTTGGCGTCCAGCAGCGTGCCGACCTTGTGCAGCGGCTTGGCGTACTGGTCGTAGCGCATCCCGTCGATGGTGGCGGTGCCGGCGGAGGCACGGTCGAGGCCGACGATCATACGCATGGTGGTGGACTTGCCTGCACCGTTCGGCCCCAGGAATCCGGTGACGATCCCCGGCTGCACCGAAAAGTTCAGGTCGTCCACGACGGTCGCGGAACCGTACCGCTTGGTCAAGGATTCGACGTCAATCATGTCCCCCATCGTGCCATACGCCACTGACCCCGGGTGCTGACACTTCTTCGCCCCTCGAATGTAGGATGTCCTACATGCCCGTGCCGACACGAGATCCGAGTGACGGGGCCACCGATCCGGCCTCGACCGGCACGTTCACGACCCTGGACGAAGGCACCGCGATCGGGCCCGGCGGCCGTCGCCAGGACACCGACCGGTGGATGGACGACACCACCACCGACGGCCACGGCTCACGCCGGCTGAGCGTCTTCACCCCGGCGATGGAGGTCCCCCGGCGGTTCCGCCGCTTCGTCTCCACGACACCGGGCCTGCTGACCGTGGTCTCGGTGATCCTGGTCCTGGCGATCCTCGCCGCCGGCGGCGCGATGGCCGCCCAGTCGTCCAAGCAGCAGGGCTCGCTGAACACCCTGGTCAACCGGACCGAGCCGGTCTCCTTCGCCGCCCAGGAGCTGTACAACTCCCTGTCGGTCGCCGACTCGGTGGCGACCACCGGCTTCGTGGAGGACGCCGCGGGCGGCGCCGACACCGACGCGTCCTACCGCGAGGCCGTCGACATCGCCTCCCGGGCGATCATCCGCGCAGCCAACGGCATCGACGACCCGTCCACCCGCGAGATGGCGTTGATCCTGGAGATCCAGGAGAAACTGCCGATCTACACCAGCCTGATCACCGAGTCCGGGGTGAACAACCGGCAGGCCAACCCGGTCGGTGCCGCCTACGTGACGCAGGCGAGCACGATGATGCAGGAGGAGATCCTCCCGGCCGCGGGAGAGCTGTACTCCAACACCAGTTCCGAGGTCGCCGAACAGCAGCTCGCCCTGACCAAACCCGGCTGGTTCGCCATGTCCGGCCTGGTCGCCGCGGTCCTGCTGCTGCTCGTGGCCCAGTTCTGGCTTGCCGCGCAGACCAACCGGCGGATCAACGGCGGCTACGCCGCGGCGACGGTGCTGATGACCCTGTCGCTGCTGTGGGCCGGTGGCGCGGCGCTGACCACCTGGACCGACGGCACCCGCGGGCTGGACGGCACCGCCCAGCCGTTGGAGTCGCTGACCTCGCTGCGCATCACCGTGCAGCAGACCCGAACCACCGAGGCCCTGGGCCTGGTGCAGCGCGAGTACACCGACGACACCCAGACCAACTTCTCCGACCAGGTCACCCGCCTGGACAGCGGGCTGGAGGCGCTCCGCAACACCGTCGGCGACCGGGACGTGCTCGACGAGGCGCGGGAGAACCTGCGTGCCTGGGACAACGCCCACGCGCAGATGCTGGCCCACGTCCAGCAGGGCGACTACGCCGCCGCGATCAACGCCACCATCGGCGACTCCGACACCCACCCCTACCAGCAGCTGGACGAGAACCTGCGCTCGTTGATCGACGACACCCGTGACCAGTTGCGCACCTACCTCGCCGATTCCCGTGTCTCCGCCCAGCAGGTCTCCGCGCTGGTGATCCTGCTGGGCATCCTCTCTGCCCTCTGCATCATCTACGGAACCCGGCCCCGCCTCCAGGAGTACCTGTGAACACGCACCCCCGCCTCCGTACCGTCCTCACCTGCGTCGTGGCGGCCGGTTCCCTGGTGCTGGCGTCCTGTGCGACGAACGACCAGGAACTGCAGCAGTGGCCGGACGAGCCGAACCCCACGCTCGCCCTGCCCAACGGCTCGTCGCTGTCCGACAACGTCGACGACCTCTCCACGCACACCAGTGAGGAGAGCGATGACTCCTCGCGCGGCACCTACGGTTCGCTGCGTCCGGACGTTGAACCGGACACCGGGGAGGACGTCTCCCCCGCCCGGCGCGTGCCCGAGATCATCGAACGCGGCCGCCTGGTGGTGGGCGTCGCCCAGTCGCTGAACCAGGTCGGTTTCCGCGACCCGGTGACCGGCGAGCTCGCCGGTTTCGAGATCGACCTCGCCCGCGAGGTCGCCCGCGACATCTTCGGCGACCCGACCAAGATCGAGTACCGCTACGTGGAGGGCAACGACCTGGAGGACGTCCTGGCCGCCGGGGCGGTGGACCTCGTGGCGCGCACGTTCACGATCACCCCGGCACGCCAGGAGCAGGTGGAGTTCTCCGTGCCGTACCTGACCACCTACCCGCGCATCCTGGCGATGCGCGACTCCGGCATCGAGGACGAGGACGACCTGGACGGCAAGACGGTCTGCGTGACACGCGACTCCACGAACCTGCAGGCACTGCGCGACGAGGTGCCGCACCGCGACATCCTGGCCACCCAGACCTGGTCGGACTGCCTGATGGCGATGCAACGCCAACAGGTCGACGCGATCTACTCCGACTCCGCGATCCTCTCCGGGCTGCAGGCCCAGGACCCCTACACCGAGATCGTCGGCGACGACTCCGACGGCACGGACTACGGGATGGCCGCCGCCCTGCCGCAGCAACGTGACACCACCGGTCTGATCCGGCAGGTGAACTCCACGATGGAGCGCATCCGCGACGACGGCACCTGGGACCGGATCTACGACCGGTGGCTCGCCGGCTACCTGGGTGAGGCCGACCCGCCGCCCGCGGAGTACCGTTCCGCGGCGGAGAACCGGGAGCTCAACGCGGTACGCGAACGCGTCAGTTCAGCCAGTTCGGACGACTCGAACGACTCGAACGACTCGAACGGATCCGGAAGCGAGGACGACCAGTGACGAACTCCGACGAGCAGCGCCCGGACGACCGACCGTCCGAGGGACCCGCCACCGAGGCGACCTTCTTCGACCCCTTCGCCGACGACGATGACGAGTCCACCGACGGCGCCGCGCACAGCGGCGGCGGCAGTGACGGCGGCGCCGACACCGACACCGACACCGACGGCGACAGCGAGCCCACCGGCGGCGAGTCGACGCAGGCGACGCCTTTCGACCCCTTCGCCGACGACAGCGAGCCCACCCCGGTCCCTGAAGTCGCTGACGGCACAACCAGTACAGCTGGCACGGCCGGTGACAGCACCAACGCCACCGACCGCCAGCCCACCGTCGACTCCGGTGAACGCAGCCGCCGCGAGGCCCTGTCGACCTTCCGCCGCCGCCGCGGCACCTCCCGCGCCGGCGCGGAGGTCGCCGGCGGCATGGTCCGTCTCCCCTTCATCCCCCCGACGAACCCGCAGGACGCCGTCATCAGCGACGACGCCATCGCCAAGGCCGTCGAGGACGGGACGGACTCCCCCGTCCTGCAGCCCGGCGACATGGTCGCCGCCCAGTACGAGGTCCTCGGGCCGATCGCCCACGGTGGGCTGGGCTGGATCTACCTCGCCGTCGACCACAACGTGTCCGACCGCTGGGTCGTGCTCAAGGGGATGATGGCCACCACCACCGCGCACGAGCGTGCCGTGGCCGAGTCCGAGCGGGCCTTCCTCGCCGACATCACCCACCCCGGGATCGTGAAGATCTTCAACTTCATCGACGACCCGCGCAGTCCCGGCGGGTTCATCATCATGGAGTACGTCGGTGGGCCGTCGTTGCGCCACCGGCGCCGGCGTCAGCCGGGCAACACCCTGCCCATCGACATCGCCATCGGCTACATCCTCGAGGTCCTGCCCGCCCTGGACTACCTGCACTCCCGCGGCGTGGTCTACAACGACCTCAAGCCGGACAACATCATCATCACCGAGGACCAGGTCAAGCTCATCGACCTGGGTGCGGTGTCCGGCATCGGCGCCTTCGGCCACATCTTCGGCACCCGCGGTTTCCAGGCCCCGGAGATCTCGCGCACCGGGCCGACCATCGCCAGCGACATCTACACCGTGGGACGCACGCTGGCCAGCCTCATCGTGAAACTGCCCGTCACCGACGGGGTGTACGACCGTGGCCTGCCCACCCCGAACGACGAGCCGCTGTTCCGCAAGTACCTGTCGTTGTACCGCCTGCTGCTGCGCGCCACGGACGAGAACCCCGAGCGCCGCTTCACCTCCGCCGGGGCGATGGCCAACCAGATCATCGGTGTGCTGCGTGAGGTCCTCGCCATCCGCGACGGACGCCAGTACCCGCACCTGGACACCCGCTTCACCGCACAGCGTTCCACCTTCGGCACCAAGCACCTGCTCTTCCGCACCGACCAGCTGATCGACGGCATCGAGCGCTCCGTGGAGGCCACCGCGCCCGAGGTCATCGCCGCGCTGCCGACCCCGCTGACCGACCCGAACGACCCCGGGGCGTCCCTGCTGTCCGCGGCGAGCCTGACCGAGCCCAGCGAGGTGCTGGACACCCTGAAGGCCGCGCAGAAGCAGCCGGACCTCTCGTCGTCGACGGAGATCCCGCTGACCATCGTGCGCGCCCAGCTCGACCTGGGTATGACCACCGAGGCGGTGCTGACCCTGCGGGGCATGGACGACCGCTTCCACCGCGACTGGCGCCACCAGTGGCTCTCCGGGGTCTCCAACCTGCTGACCAGTGACTACGTCACGGCGCAGGCCTGTTTCAACGAGGTGCTCAACACCCTGCCCGGTGAGCCCGCCCCGAAGCTGGCCCTGGCCGCCACCGACGAGCTGATGCTGCAGCACCAGGGGATGAACACCACCCGCCTGCTGGACTCCACGGTGCAGAAGGCGGCCCTGGCGTTGACCTACACGCAGGGTGCGCAGCAGTCCCCCGACTACAGCGAGGTCCCGGGCTGGACGCACCTCTCGCAGGATCCGGTGGCGCTGCGCTTCCACACCATCCGGCTCTACGGGCTGGTGTGGGCGACGAACGCCTCGACGGTGTCCGCCGCGTTCGGCCTGGCCCGCCAGCTGCACGCCGAAGGGCTTGTGGACGCCGCAGTCGCCGCGCTGGACCGCGTCCCGCAGTCCTCGCGGCACCACCGCATGGCGCGCCTGACCACGGTGCTGATGCTCATCACCGAGCAGTCCACGCTCAACGAGGCGCGTCTGCGCCGCGCGGCCCGGCGCCTGGAGATCCTGCCCACCAACGAGCCACGCATCCCCCAGGTCCGCCTGGCGGTGATGGCCTCGGCGCTGGACTGGCTGCGGGCCCAGCAGGAGAAGTCGGAGGCTCCGGTGCGCGTGGCGAAGGCCCCGCTGTTCGACGTGGAGTTCACCGAGCGGGGCCTTCGGGCCGGAATCGAGCAGGGGTTGCGCGACATCGCGCGCCAGTCCCCCTTCGCCAGGCACCGCTTCCGGCTGGTCGACATGGCCAACCGGATCCGGCCGCGGACCTGGTTCTAGAGGCGCAGGCTCACCCGGGCGGCTCAGGCCTGGGAGAGCTTCAGCGCGGCGCGGGCGATCGCCAGCTCCTCGTTGGTTGGAACGACCAGCACCTTGACCGCGGAGCCCTCGGTGGAGATCACCCGCGGGCCCTCCACACCTTCCTCGTTGCGGTTGCGGGCGTCGTCGATCTCGATGCCGAAGTTCTCCAGGTCGGCCATGGTGTCGCGGCGGATGCCGACGTGGTTCTCACCGACACCGGCGGTGAACACCACCGCGTCGAGGCGTCCGAGCTGCAGCATGAAGGCACCCACGTAGCGTCGCACGCGGTGGACGTAGATGTCGTAGGCCTCCTTCGCGTTCTCGTCGCCCTCGTTGATGAGCTCCTGGATCAGGCGGAAGTCGTTGGCACCGGCCAGCCCCTTCAGCCCGGAGCGCTTGTTGAACAGGGTGTCGATCTCGTCGATGGTCATCTTGCCCTCACGGTAGAGGTGGAAGATGATGCCGGCGTCGATGTCGCCGGTACGCGTACCCATGACCAGGCCCTCCAGCGGGGTCAGGCCCATGGTGGTGTCCTGGGGCACGCCGCCGCGGATCGCCGCCATGGACGCGCCGTTGCCCAGGTGCAGGGTGATCTGGTTGATGTCCGCGGCGTCCTTGCCGAGGACACCCGGGACGAGGCCGGAGACGTACTGGTGGCTGGTGCCGTGGAAGCCGTAGCGCCGGATGTGGTACTGGTCGGCGACCTCACGGTTCAGACCGTAGCGCGAGGCGGCCTCCGGGAGGGTGTGGAAGAAGGCGGTGTCGAACACGGCGACGTGCTCGACATCCGGCAGCAGGGTGCGGGCGTTCTCGATGCCGTCGATGTTGGCCGGGTTGTGCAGCGGAGCCAGCGGGATGAGCGAGCGCATGTCCTCGACGATCTCGTCGTTGATCACGACGGGCTCGGAGAACTTGCTGCCGCCGTGGACCACACGGTGGCCGACCGCGGAGATGTCGAGGTCCTGGGGTCCCACGCCGAGCAGGGACATCATGCCGAAGGCACGTTCCAGGCCCACGGAGTGGCTCAGGATCGGGCGACGGTCCTCGATGGTCTGGTCTTCGGTGATGAGCTTGATGTGGCCGCGGCTCTCGCCGATCTGCTCGACCAGGCCGGAGAGGAACGGGCCGCTCTGGGCGTCGGCGTTCAGGTCGATGACCTGGAACTTGATCGACGAGGATCCGGAGTTGAGGACGAGGACGTACGTTTTGCTCGAGGTCATGGGAAGGTCCTTTCGGTTAGTTTCCGGCCTGGATTGCGGTGATGGCGACGGTGTTCACGATGTCGGGGACGGTCGCCCCGCGCGACAGGTCGTTGACCGGCTTGTTCAGTCCCTGCAGGATCGGGCCGACGGCGAGGGCGTCGGCGGTGCGCTGCACGGCCTTGTAGGTGATGTTGCCGGCGTTGAGGTCCGGGAAGACGAACACGGTGGCCTTGCCCGCCACGTCGGAGCCGGGCATCTTCTTCTGGCCGACGGATTCCACGACCGCGGCGTCGAACTGCAGCGGGCCGTCGACCTCGAGGTCGGGGTCCTGCTCCCGGGCGATCTGCACGGCCTCGGCCACTGCCTCCACGTCCTCACCCGCACCGGAGCTGCCGGTCGAGTAGGACAGCATCGCGACCTTGGCGTCGATGCCGAACTGGCTGGCGGTCTTGGCCGAGACCACGGCGATCTCGGCGAGCTGCTCGGGGGTGGGGTCCGGGTTGACCGCGCAGTCACCGAAGGCCCACAGCACCCCGTCCATGACCATGAGGAAGATCGAGGAGACGATGGAGGCGTCCGGCGCGGTCTTGATGATCTGGAAACTGGGCTTGATGGTGTGGGCGGTGGTGTGCGCCGCCCCGGAGACCATGCCGTCGGCCTTGCCGAGGTGGATCATCATGGTGGCGTAGTAGGAGATGTCCTTCATCGTCTCCCGCGCCTCGTCGATGGTCACGCCCTTGGCCTTGCGTAGTTCGGCGAACTCCTCGGCGAAACGCTCGAGGTCGTCGCCGGAGGTGGGGTCGGTCAACGTCGCGGAGCTCAGGTCGTACCCGAGTTCGTGTGCGCGTGAGGCCATGGTCGCCGGGTCGCCGAGGATCGTCAGGTCGCAGACGCGGCGGGCGAGCAGCTGGTGCGCGGCCTCGAGGATGCGGTCGTCGTCGCCCTCGGGCAGGACGATGTGCGCCTTGGCGGCGCGGGCCTGGGCGATCAGGTTGCGTTCGAAGACCTCGGGCCCGATGACCGGGGTGCCCGGCTCTGCCTGGCCGACGGTGTCCAGGGCGACGAAGGACACCGCGGTGCCCTCGGACTCCAGGGCGGACGACGACGCCTCGGGCCGGTCGAGCAGCGAGATCCCGCGCGGGACGCGTCCGGAGCGCACGAGCTGCCCGGAGACCTGCTGGAGCTGGAGGTGGTCCTGCTCGCCGCCGGCGATGAGGAAGTGGGCCACGCCTGCGGCGGCGGCCAGCCGGGAGTCGAACATGGGCTCGCCGGTGCCGACGAGGACGTCCTCGCTGTTGGTCAGGGCGGTCTCAAGGGCGGCGCTGAAGTCTGGCGCGGCGGGGCGGAGTGTCTCGAAGATGTCCGTCACCGGGCCCTGGAGGCTGGTGATCAGTTCGTCTCGGCGTCCTGCGGCGGTGGCGATCGGGCTGAGCACGGCTCGAACGGTCACGGGGTCTCCTTCACATGGTCGACGGTCCCCGGCACATCCGGTGTGTGGTGTCGCACCCCGGGTGCGGGGGATGTTCCTCCCCCATTGTGCCGTGAATCACTCAACCCGACCAACGCAATGGTGTCCGATTGATCTCAATACCCCCATTACTGTGCTTTAACCCACCCGACCCGGGGGTGAAAGCGGCGGTGCACCCGGGCTGGGGGTGTCATCTTTGTGCGTCTACGGCGATAACTACCGGGCCGGACGCCTCGGACGCGCCGGACGGCCCGGCCGCAGCGGTCGCTGCCGCCGCTGCGGCCGTCCTGCGTCGGCGGGCGAGCAGGGCGCGGCCGATCACGACCAGGCACAGCGTCACCGTCACGGCGGTGAGCAGACCCCCGGCCCACCCCAGCGAGGCGCTGACCCGGGCGCCGTTGAGCGCCACCAGCACCGCGCCGACGATGCCGCCGAGCACGTCCGGCTTGATGACCGTCACGATCCACGCCGCGATGGGTGCGCCGATCAGACCGCCGATCAGCAGGCCGAGGACGGGCTGCCAGGAGTCGTGCACCTGCTCCAGGCCGATGATGAAGCCGAGGGAGGCCGACACCGCGACGAGGAACTCGGCGGTGTTCACGGTGCCGATGATCTTGCGCGGCTCGCTACGCCCCACGCTCATCAGCGAGGAGGTGGTGACCGGCCCCCAGCCGCCGCCCCCGGAGGCGTCGAGGAAACCGCCGCCGAGCCCGAGGGTGACCAGGCCCAGGCGCGAACGCCGCGACCCCGAAGACACCGGTACGGTTTCGCCTGTGTCGCCGGGGTCCCCGCCCTCCGGCTTCTTCCACGGCACCAGCACGCTGCGGATCAGCACGTAGGCGCCGAGCAGCAGGAGCAGTGTGGAGACCACCGGTTCGGCCGACTCGGTGGACAGCCCGGACAGCACCGTCGCCCCGGCGAAGGCGCCGACGGCACCGGGGATGCCGAGGAAGACGACGGTCGGCCAGTGCACGTTGTTGAGCCGCCAGTGCGCCAACCCGGAGAACAGGGTCGTGCCGACCTCGGCGAAGTGCACGGCGGCGCTGGCCTGCGCCGGGGCGGTGCCGGACAGGATGAGCATCGTGGTGGCGGTGACGCCGAAGGCCATGCCCAGCGCCCCGTCCACGAGCTGGGCCATCAGGCCGGCGACGGCGAACAGCAGCAGTTTCACCGGGGTCCCTCCTCTCCTTGTACTTCGACGACGGCGTTGATCCGGGACACGACCAGGGGTGCGACGGCGGTACCCAGGGGTTCACCGAGTGAGACCGGCACGTCGAGCTCACCGAGTCGGTCGACGGCGATGTCCCAGAGCCGGCCCGGGCAGATGAACAGCGGCTCGACGGCCACGGGGTTTCCGGTGCCGGCGGTGCCGCCTGTACCGGCGTCTTCCACGCAGGACGCCAGGGCGTCCGGTCCGGTCGACGGCCCGCCGGTGGCGACGCGCGCGTACGCGGGGACGCCGAGGTGGCGTCCGACGTCCTGCGCAAGGGCCGCGACGGTGTCGTTCGCCCCGGCCACGCTGGAGCCCACGGAATAAAGGACGAGGGAAGCTGCCGTATGGCGGGCGGCGATACGCACGGCGAGCAGCCCGGCGAGGTCCTCGCCGGTGCCCACTCCACCGGCCAGGTGCAGGTCCATGCCGGTTTCCGCGGTGGCCTCGGCGATCGCCTCGGGCACGTCGGTGGTCATGTGGAAGGCGGTGGTGAACAGCAGCGGGACGATAACCGCCTCGCGGTGCCCCTCGGCCGCCAGCACCCGGGTGACGGTGGTCAGCGTGGAGGGCGAGAAGTCGAGGTAGGCGGCGCGCACGACGCCGCCGGTGAGACCGGCGACGGCGTCGGCGATGTCGACGACCGCGGCGTCCGACGCCGGGTGCCGGGAGCCGTGCGCCAGGCAGATCACCGGGACGCGCGCTCCGGCCTCCCCCGGCACGGTCAGCCCTGGTTCCCCTCGGTGACCAGCCCGGCGGTGAGCGTGTCACCGGTCGACGGGTTGATCAGCAGGAAGGAACCGACGCGGCCGCCACGGCGGTAGGCCTCGAAGGGCAGCGGCTCGGCGACGGTGACGCGCACCTCGGCGATGTCGTTGAGGGCGAGCTCGGTGCCGAGGTCGCCGTCCTCCTCGTTCTCGTCGAGGATGTGCACGCGGCTGACGATCTCGTCGACGCGGGCACGCACGGTGGCGGAACCGTAGCGCAGCAGGACGTTGCCGCGGACCTTCACCGGCGTCTCGGCGAGCTGGAAGACCAGCGCGTTGACGGAGTTCGACGGGGCCGGGACCGCGTCACCCTCCACGTCGGAGGCGATGAGGTCGCCACGGGAGATGTCGATGTCGTCGGCCAGGCGCAGGGTCACGGACTCGCCACGCTCGGCGCGTTCCTGCTCCCCGGCCGGGCCGTCGATGCCGGCCACGGTGGTGGTGCGGCCGTCATGGCCGCCGACCGAGACGGTGTCGCCGACGGCGACGGAACCGGACGTGAGGCGTCCTGCGTAGCCGCGGTAGTCGGTGGCGTGGTCGCGGATGACGACCTGCACCGGGAAGCGCAGACCGCGGACCTTGCCGGCGTTGACGCGGGCCGGGCGGGCCTTCTCCAGGATGTCGAGCACGGTCGGGCCGCCGTACCAGGGGGTGTTCTCCGACGGGGAGACCACGTTGTCGCCGAGCAGCGCGGAGGTCGGCACCACGTCGATCTTCGGCAGGCCCAGCTCCCCGGCGAGGTCGCGGACCTCGGAGGTGATCGAGCGGAAGATGCCCTCGTCGAAGTCGACGGCGTCGATCTTGTTCACGGCGACGACCACCTGGGAGGTCTTCATCATCGCGGCCACGGTGAGGTGGCGGCGGGTCTGCTCGATCACGCCGTTGCGTGCGTCGATCAGCACGATGACCAGGTCGGACGTGGACAGTCCGGTCACGGTGTTGCGCGTGTACTGCACGTGGCCGGGGCAGTCGGCCAGGATGAAGGAGCGCTTGTCGGTGGCGAAGTAGCGGTAGGCCACGTCGATGGTGATGCCCTGCTCACGCTCGGCGCGCAGGCCGTCGACCAGCAGGGACAGGTCCGGGTTCTCCAGGCCCTTGGCGGCGGAGACGCGCTCCACCGCCTCGTACTGGTCGGCGAGGATGGACTTGGTGTCGTGCAGCAGGCGTCCGACGAAGGTGGACTTGCCGTCGTCGACGGAGCCGGCGGTGCACAGGCGCAGCGTCGGGACGGTGGAGTTGTCGACGTTCTCGGCGTCGGCGTTCTCGGCGGCGCTGTCGGCGCTCACGGGGGTGGCGGTAGCGGCGGTCATCAGAAGTAACCTTCCTTCTTGCGGTCCTCCATGGAGGACTCGGAGAGCTTGTCGTCGGCACGGGTGGCGCCACGTTCGGTGGTGGTGGACAGGCGGATCTCGTCGATGACCTCGTCGATCGTCGCCGCGTCCGACAGGACCGCGCCGGTGCAGGACATGTCACCGACGGTGCGGTAGCGCACGGTACGGGTCTCCACGGTCTCGCCCTCGGCGGGACCGCCCCACTCGCCGGCGGTCAGCCACATGCCGCCACGGGCGAAGACCTCACGGTCGTGGGAGTAGTAGATGTCGGGGATCTCGACGTCGCGGGCACGCAGGTAGTCCCAGATGTCGGCTTCCGTCCAGTTCGAGATCGGGAACACGCGGATGTTCTCGCCCGCCTGGTGGCGGCCGTTGTACAGGCCCCACAGCTCGGGACGCTGCCGGCGCGGGTTCCAGCCGCCGAAGGAGTCGCGCACGGAGAAGACCCGCTCCTTGGCGCGCGCCTTCTCCTCGTCGCGGCGGGCGCCGCCGAGCACGGCGTCGTAGCCGCGGTCCTGGATCGTCTCGACCAGCGGGACGGTCTGCAGCGGGTTACGGGTGCCGTCCGGACGCTCCTGGATCGCGCCGGAGTCGATCCAGTCCTGCACGTGCGCGACGTGCAGGGTGATGCGCGGGTCCTCGGCGACGCGGTCGCGGAACTCGATGACCTCCGGGAAGTTGTGCCCGGTGTCGACGTGCACCAGCTCGAAGGGCACCGCCGCCGGGGCGAAGGCACGCTTGGCCAGCTCCAGGACGACGACGGAGTCCTTGCCGCCGGAGAACAGCAGCGCGGGACGCTCGAACTGGCCGGCGACCTCGCGCAGGATCTCGATGGCCTCGGCCTCGAGGCTGGCCAGGTGGGGGGTCAGGGTGGAGTGTTCTGTCGCAGTAGTCACAGGTGGAGTCCGCATTCTGTCTTGGTTGAGTTGGCCCAACGGCCGGAACGGGGGTCGTCGCCGGGGGCGACCGGCATGGTGCAGGTCGCGCACCCGATGGAGGGGTAGCCCTGGCGGGTCAGCGGGTGGATGATCAGGTCGTGGGACTCGATGTAGTCCTCGACGTCCTGGTCGCTCCACGCGGCGATCGGGTTGATCTTCAGCCGGCCGGTGCGGTCCACGTCCAGGATCGGGGTGTCCTTACGCAGTTCGCTGTCGACCCGCTTCACACCGGAGATCCACGCCTCGTAGGGGTTGAGCATCCGGGCCAGCGGCTCGACCTTGCGCATCCGGCAGCAGGCCGTGGGGCTGCGCTTGTACAGGTCGCGGCCGTAGACCTCGTCCTGCTTCTTCACGGAGTAGACCGGCTCCACGGTGCGCAGCGGCAGCGTGTAGCGCTCGTCCACGTCCTTGGCCACGTCGATGGTCTCGTCGAAGTGGTAGCCGGTGTCGAGGAAGACCATCTCCGCGTCGTGGACACGGCCCTCGGCGAGTTCGGCCAGGACGGTGTCCTGCATGGACATGGTGACCGCCACCGTGCCGGTGACGTGCTCGTTGACCCAGTCGAGGATCTGCTCGGCGGTGGCGCCGTCGAGCTTGTCGTTCCACTCGTCGACGAGTGCCTGGTGGGCGGCGGTCTGCTCCTCGGTGAGGTGGGTGGTCGTCGTCGGCGCGCCCTCCGGGCTGACCTCCGGGTCCGTGAGCGCCGGAGCCTCCTGCTCTGCCCGGGTGCCGGTCACGCCGATCAGGCCGGTGAGAGTCGCGAATCCGACCTCTGGTCCTGTGTTCGTCATTCCTGCTCTTCTTCCCTGCCGTTCGCCGGTTGGTCTCTGGGGGTGTTGCCGTGCTGCCGTGTTGCTGTGTCGGGCTGTCGTCGTCACGTGTGGATCGCGGTACGACCGGCACCCAACAGACCGGTCGGTCTGCGCCATAGGGCACAAGACTAGAGCAGAGCGACCACCGGAGCAACCGGTTTTTCATGTATGGACCCAAGTATCATTTGTTGATACTGGTCAACAGCCATGCATCCCATAGACCGAGAGGTCTGCAATCGCCGTGTCCCCCACCGTCGGCCCCCTGCCCGACGGATTCCTTTCGCCTTGAATCCAGGCTCCCCTACCGGCCGCGCGACCAGACCTCCCACAGTTGGGCGTAACGTCCGCCGGCGGCCACGAGGTCGTCGTGGGGACCCTGCTCCACGATGCGGCCGTCCTCCATCACCAGCACCTCGTCCGCCAGACGCGCCTGGTCCAGGCGGTGCGCCACCGTCAACGCGGTGCGCCCCTCGGTGAGCCGCCGTGCCGCGGCCTCCAGGGCCTGTGCGCCGGCCGAACCGGCCTCGGCCGTCGCCTCGTCGAGCACCACCACCCGCGGATCGCGCAGCAGCACCCGGGCCAGGGCGATCTGCTGGGCGACCACCGGGTCCGCCACCAGGCCACGGGCACCGACCACGGTGTCCAGTCCGTCGGCCAACCGGCGGAACCAGTCCCCGGCACCGACCTGCTCCAGAGCGTCGACGAGGGTGTCGTCGTCGACGCTGCCGGACTCCTCGTCCACCGCCAGGCCCAGGTCGTCGCGCAGCGTCCCGGAGAAGGTGTGCACCTCCTGCGACACCAACGCCAACCGGTCGGCACGCTCGTCGTCGGACAGGGCCGTGACAGCCACCCCGTCCACCGTGACCGCACCGGCGCTGGGCTCACGCAGCCCCGCCAGCAGGGTGGCGACGGTCGTCTTGCCCGCCCCCGAGGCACCGACCAGGGCCACCGTGCGCCCGGGTTCGATGGTGAAGTTCACGTCCTCCACCGCCCAGGAATCCGTCCCGTAGCGGAAGTCCACGCCGGACAGGCGCACCTCGCCGCGCGGCGCGGGCGCCCCGGCGTCCTGCACCGGACGCGGCGGGTCCACCGTCACGCCCACGATGCGCGCCAGGGAGGCGTAGCCGGACTGCGCCACGTCCAGCACCCGCATGATCTGCTGCAACGGGCCACGCACGCGGATGAGCATCAGCGTCGCCGCGGTCACCGCGCCCACCCCCAGCACACCGTGGTCGACCAGCACGAAGCCGAGCACGATCGCGGTGCCGAGCATCACGAGCTCGGCGACGAGCATCTTGTTCATCAGCACGACCATCACGCGGTTGGCGCTGACCGCGTTGGTCATCACCTGGCGCGAGGAGTCGGCGATGCGGCCGTGCATCTCCTCCTCCATCCGGAAGGCGCGCACCGTGGCCCGGCCGTGGATGGCCTCCAGGACGCGGCGGGCGCGCAGCCCCATCGACGCCCGCTCCGCGGCGTACAGCGCAGGCGCCCGACGCAGGTAGGACCGGGCGGCGAACCAGTACACCGGGGACACCACCAGGATGATCAGCAGGAAACGCCAGTCCACGGTCAGCAGGCTGATCGCCGTGGCACCGATGACGAACACCGCGCCCGACAGGATCGGCAGCGCCTCCATGATCGCCGCGGACACCTGGGCCACGTCGTCGGTCGAGCGGCTGACCACGTCGCCGGTGCCGGCGTCCTCCACCTCGTGCATAGGCAGGCCCAGGGCCGTCCCCACCATCTGCTCACGCAGGTTGGCGATCAGTCGCTCGGACAGGCGGGCGAGGATGAAGTAGCCGGCCCCGTTGAACACGCCGGCGCCGACGGCCACCGCGACCATCACCGCGGCGGTGCGCCACAGGTCGCCCTCGGCCCGGGCGACATCGGAGGTCGCCGAGGCGGTGGACACGATGTCGACGATGCGCCCGAGCAGCCGCGGGATGGTGACCGTGCAGGTCGACCCGATCGCCAGCAGCACGAAGGCGAACAACGCCTGGCTGCGCGCGTGCGGCACCGTGCGCGCCTGCGCTGCGACCTCGCGGCGCGCCTGCGCCCACGTGGCCAGCGGGAAGGTGCGCACCGGCTCGCCGTCGTCCCCACCGGTGTTCACCGGTGCCAGTGACGCCGCCCTCATCGCGACACCTCCGTATCTGCGTCTGCTGCTCCGGCGAGCGCGGCGACCTCGGCGACCTCGGCCGGTCCCCACTCGCGGTCCGCGGCGACGTGCCACGCCGGGGCGTCGCTGACGACGAGCACCCGGTGCGACGCGCGCGCCTCCGTACCGTCTGTACCGTCTGATCCACCGCCGTAGAGGCGTCCGACGCGTTCGGCGATGTGCTGCTCGGTCACCGAGTCCACCGCGGTGGTCGGGTCCGACAGCACCAGCAGTTCGGGGTCCGCGGCGACCGCGCGGGCCAGGGCGACACGTTGGCGTTGCCCGCCGGACAGCCGCCTGCCGCCCTCCCCCACCGACCGGTCCGGGCCGCCCGGGATGTCCGAGCAGTCGGCGACCTCCAGGGCGGACGCTGCGACCTGCGGGTCCGGGTGGACGTTGTCGCGTACCGACCCGTCGAAGAGGTCGGCGCCATGCGGGGCGACGACGACCCGCTGGCGCGGCAGCCGCGCCAGCTCCCCGAGCATCCCCGGCGCCACCCCGGCTGCACCGCGCACGACGGTGACGCCGGACGGCACGGCGGCGAGCACCGCCGCGGTCGTGGCGTCCGACGCCTCGTCCGGCGTGGCGAACGGCGCGTTGAGCACCTCACGCACGCGGCGTCCCGACGCCGCAGAGATCGCCACCCGGGTGGCGAAGTTGCGGCCCAGCATCGTCATCGGCATGACCACGTACTGCGACAGGCCGACCACGGTGATCAGCTGGCCCACGCTGAGTCCGTCGTGCAGGGCGATCCAGCCGGCGGTGACGCCGATGGCGACGACGTACACCGCACCGACGGACTCGGTGACCATCGTCAGGCGCGCCTCCGCGGCGTTCGTGCGCACCGTGGCGTCCAACGCGGTGGACGAGTAGCCGTGGTAGCGGCGACGCATCGTGGCCACCACGCCCAGACCCTTGACGATGCGCAGGCCCTGGACGGCGTCGGCGGCCGCGGCCGCGGCCTGCGCGAGCGCCTGCTGACGGTCCGCCGCCCGGCTGCGCAGCGGACGCGCCGCACGCACCGACAACGCCACGACCAGCGGTGCACCGACCAGCACGGCCAGGCCCAGCTGCCAGTGGATCGACAGCACCACGACCGCGACGTAGAGGATCGAACCGAGCTCGGCGACGGGGAAGACCGTCATCACCACGATCTCGGCGGCCTTGTTCGAGTCCGTCGACGCGATCGACAGCAGACCACCGGCGGTCCGCTCCCGTCCCCGGATGCCGCGCGGGTCCTGGATACGGTCGGTGACCGTGGTGCGCAGGTCGTGGCTGAGCTGCTGCAGGGTGATCTCCATGTAGCGGCGGGCGAACCACACCGCCACCGCGTTCACCGCGAACAGCACGACGAGCAGCCCGACCCACAGCACCAGGCGGTTCCACCGGCCGGTGGCGACCGCGTCGTCGATGGCGCGTCCGACCACGATCGAGGTCGTGGCGTTGCAGATGAACCCGGCGAGCATGCCGAAGGACGCCACGAGCTGGACGGGCCGCTGGGCGAAGGCGAGCTTCAGCAACCAGCGGCGGTCCGTGGGGTCCGGGAGTTTCGAGGGGAAGCTGCGGAGGAGTCCGGATCTGATCGTGTCGGTCCCGGTGTGTTCCCTCGTCGCATTTCCCGCCATGGGGGTTGAGCCTACAGCACGGGAAAGGGTGCCCTTGACGGGGAGTTATGCCCCGGGCGCGCGCTCAGGCACGCACTCAGACGCCGCGCTCGATGTGTCCGTGCAACTTCACGGAGAACACCCGGCAGCAGTCGCGGCACTGCCAGGCGTTGTCGGTCTCGGTGTCGGGGAAGAGGTTCTCCGACGTGCAGTACGGGCAGTTCATGACCGTCGCCCTCCTCGGGTTGGGGTGTGCGATCTTCCCGGGGATCCGGGAGTTCGTGTCGTCCATGTGTACTCCTGCTGCCGGTTACTGCAGCACGGCCTCGTCGGCGCGCAGCACCCAGTCGCGGAACTGCTCACCGTCGGTGCGCTGCTCCTTGTAGTGCTCCACGACGCGCACCACGTAGTCGTCCAGCTCGGCGGAGGTGACCTTGTGCCCACGCAGCTTCTTGCCGAAGTCCGGGTGCATGCCGATCGCGCCGCCCAGGTGGACCTGGAAGCCCTCCACGCGGTTGCCCTCGTCGTCGGTAACGATCTGGCCCTTCAGCCCGATGTCGGCGACCTGCGTGCGGGCGCACGAGTTCGGGCAGCCGTTGAGACTGATCTTCAGCGGCACGTCCAGGTCACCCAGACGCTCCTCCAGCTGGTCTGCCAGGGTGATCGCGCGCTGCTTGGTGGTCACCAGGGCGAGCTTGCAGAACTCCAGGCCGGTGCAGGAGATGATGTCGCGACGGAAGGACGACGGGCGGGCGGACATGCCCTCGACCTCGAGGGCGTCGACCAGGGCGTCGACCTTGTCGCGCTCGACGTTGAGGAAGATCAGCTCCTTGTCCGGGGTGGTGCGGGTGTCGGTGACCCCGTGGGCCTCCGCCAGGTCCGCCAGACGCTGCAGCTGGTCGCCCTCGGTGTGGCCCACGGTGGGCTTGACGCCCACGTAGAACCGGCCGTCGCGCTGCTCGTGCACGCCGACGTGGTCACGGTAGCCGGGGAAGACCTCCGGCTCCGGGCCGTCGGTGAGCTTGTGCCCCAGGTAGTCGTCCTCCAGGATGCGGCGGAACTTCTCGATGCCCCAGTCTGCGACGAGGAACTTCAACCGGGCACGGTTACGCAGCTTGCGGTAGCCGTAGTCGCGGAAGATCCGCACCACCCCGCACCACACCTCGGGCACCTCGTCGATGGACACCCACGCGCCGAGGCGCTGGGCCAGCATCGGGTTGGTGGACAGCCCACCGCCGACCCACACGTCGAAACCGGGGCCCTTCTCCGGGTGTTCGGAGCCGATGAAGGAGATGTCCTGGATCTCGTGGGTGATGTCCTGACGCACCGAGCCGGAGATACCGGACTTGAACTTGCGCGGCAGGTTGGCGAACTCGTCGCGGGTGAGCCAGTTCTCCTTGATCTCCCGGATCGCCGGGGAGGCGTCGATGATCTCGTCCTTGGCGATGCCGGCGACCGGGGAGCCCAGGATCACACGCGGCACGTCGCCGCAGCCGAAGAAGGTGTCCAGGTTCACCGCGGCCAGACGGTCCCAGATCTCCGGGACGTCCTCGATGCGGATCCAGTGCAGCTGGATGTTCTGCCGGTCGGTGAAGTCGGCGGTGCCGCGGGCGAAGTCGGTGGAGATGCCGCCGATGACGCGCATCTGCTCGGTGCTCATCATGCCGCCGTCCAGCCGGATGCGCATCATGAAGTAGCGGTCCTGCAGCTCGGCGTTGGACAGCACACCGGTCTGCTCACCGTCCATGTCCTGACGACGCTGGGTGTACATGCCGATCCACTTGAAGCGCGGGGCGAGGTCCTCGGCGGGGATGGAGTCGAATCCCTGCTTGGCGTAGATCTCGCGCACGCGGTCGGCGACGGCGAGGCCGGCGTCGTCCTGCTTGATGCGCTCGTCGTTGTTCAGCGGCTTCTTGCCGTCGATGAGCCACTGGCCCTGCGGCTTCGGCGCCGCACGGTCGGCCTTCTGCTCCTCGGTGAGCTCCACCGGTTCAGACGCTGCTGCCGCTGCTGCCTCGGCAGCTGACTGCTCCAGTGCAGCGTCCAGCGCCTTCGCCGCCTTCTGCACCGCCTTGCCGGCCTTCAGCTCGTTCCAGCGGGCCTTGCGCGCGGCGGAGAATGCCTCCTGGTTGTCCGGGTCCGCCTCGGTGGCGGCCTCGGCAGACTTCGTCGTCGCGGCGAGCTCGGCCTGCTCGGCCTCGGCACGCTGCAGGGCCTCGCGGGCCTCCACGACGGCAGCCGGTTCCGGGGCCGGCTCGGACGCTGCGTCGGTTGCAGCGTCGGACGCTGCGGCCGCCTCTGTGGCGGCCTGCTCCAGCGCGGCGTCCAGCGCCTTCGCGGCCTTCTGCACCGCCTTGCCGGCCTTCAGCTCGTTCCAGCGGGCCTTGCGCGCGGCCGAGAATGCCTCCTGGTTGTCCGGGTCCGCCTCGGTGGCGGCCTCGGCGGACTTCGTCGTCGCGGCGAGTTCGGCCGGCTCGGCTTCGGCACGCTCGAGAGCCTGGCGTGCCTCCACGACGGCGGCCGGTTCCGGGGCAGGTTCGGACGCTGCGTCGGACGCGGCGGGCGCCGTGGCGTCCTGCGCGCTTCCCGCGGTCTCGACCCCGGCGGCGGTGCCGGTGGCCTGCAGCGCCAGGGCGGCCTGCTGCTCGGCCAGTCGGATGGCGCGGGCAGCCTCGGCGAGCTGGGCGTCCTGCGGGTTCTCCGCGGCCGCACGCTCGGCGGCGAGCGCGGCGACGGACAGCACCGAGGCCCCCGACTGCACCAGCGACAAGGTCTCGCCCAGCGCCAGGCCCGCACCAGCCGGTGCGCCTGCGGCGGCCGGTGCGTCCTGCGCGGGCTGGGCGGGCTGGGCGCCCTCGGGGGCGGCGGCCGCAGCGTCCTGCGTGTCCTGGGATTCCTCCTCGGCGTTCTCGGCGGCGTTCTCGGCAGCCTCCTTCGCCTTCTTCAGCCCGCGGGCGGCCTTCTTCTGCGCGGCCCGGGCACGACGCGCGGCAGCGGCGAGCTGCTTGTCGTTCGGATCCGTCTCGGCGGCGGCCTCCGCGGCCTCCGTGGCCGCGGTGGCCTCGGCGACGCGCCCCTCGGCCTCCGCCACGGGGTCGCCGCCGGTGCTGGCAACGGTGTCGGGCTTCTCTTCGGTCGCCGTCGTCATACGATCACTTCTCCTGATCTTCCTGGTCTCGTTCCGGCCGTCGTGTCATGGACCGAGGGCGCTGGAGCCGGTCAGGACACCGGCATTGCAGACCGCTTGGTCTGCCCCAAAGGTGTCGCCCCAGACTAGACCGGTCTGTCCACGGATACAACGTAGGAGATGCTTACCCGGCGTGACGAGCACTTTCGCGATCCACCCTTGCCCGCGACAGACCAAGTGGTCTATAGTCTCTGCCTGACACCAGGTCACACCTGTACGTGACCCTCCTCACCGGTGCCGTGTCCGACAGCGTCGACACCTTGTCGACACTTTCCGTTCGGACGGGGGCGGACTAACGTACACGTACAAGACCACACCCCTGCCCGGCGGCAGATCGCCCCCGATCGATCCACCCCGGACTGCCGCACGAACCCGCCAACCACGGATTGGACCTACGCATTCATGTCTGACAACCGCCCCCTGCGCGTCGCCGTCATCGGATCCGGCCCGGCCGGCATCTACGCCTCCGACGCACTGATGAAGTCCGGCAAGGACGTCTCCATCGACCTCTACGAGAAGATGGCCGCCCCCTTCGGTCTCATCCGCTACGGGGTGGCCCCCGACCACCCGCGCATCAAGGGCATCATCAAGGCCCTGCACAAGGTCATGGACAAGCCCCAGATCCGGTTGCTCGGCAACGTCAACGTCGGTGAGGACGTCACCCTCGAGGACCTGAAGAAGCACTACGACGCGGTCATCTACGCCACCGGTGCCACCGACGACCGGGACCTGAACATCCCCGGCGGCGAGCACACCCACGGCGCCGGCAAGTTCGTGGGCTTCTACGACGCCAACCCGCACTTCGAGGACTCCTGGAACGTCGACGCCGAGTCGATCGCCGTCATCGGCGTCGGCAACGTGGGCCTCGACATCGCCCGTGTCCTGGCCAAGACCGGCGACGAGCTGCTCGTCACCGAGATCCCGGACAACGTCTACGCGTCCCTGAAGAACAACAAGGCCAAGGACGTGCACGTCTTCGGCCGCCGCGGCCCCGCCCAGGCGAAGTTCACCCCCCTGGAGCTCAAGGAGCTCAACCACTCCGACACCATCGAGGTCGTCGTCAACCCCGAGGACATCGACTACGACGAGGGCTCCGAGAACGCCCGCCACAACTCCAAGATCACCGACCAGGTGTGCACCATCCTGGAGAACTACGCCGTCGCCGAGCCCAAGGGCGCACCGCACAAGCTCTACCTGCACTTCTTCGAGTCCCCCGTCGAGGTCAAGACCGACGACGACGGCAAGGTGACCACGCTGGTCACCGAGCGCACGGAACTCGACGGCACCGGCGGAGTGCGCTCCACCGGTGAGCTGACCGAGTGGAACGTGGGCCAGGTCTACCGCGCCGTGGGCTACAAGTCCGACGAGCAGAAGGACCTGCCGTGGGACGGCAAGGAGAACGTCCTGCCCAACGTCGGCGGACGCGTCCTGACCGAGGGCCCCACCGCCGACGGCATCGCCGGCGTCCCCGGCTCCGCCGACCCGGAGGCCGAGCTGCGTGAGACCATGCCCGGCGTGTACGCCACCGGTTGGATCCGCCGCGGCCCGGTCGGCCTGATCGGCAACACCAAGGGCGACGCCAACGAGGCCGTCGCCAACCTCCTCGCCGACTACGACGCCGGCATCGGCTTCGGCCCCGACGCCCCCGGCGAGGACGACGTGATCGAGCTCCTGCACTCCCGTGAGGTCGACTACACGACCTGGGAGGGCTGGTACAACCTCGACGCCCACGAGCGCGCCTTGGGCGAGGCCGAGGGCCGCGAGCGCAAGAAGGTCCGCTCCCACGAGGAGATGGTCCACTACTCCAGCGGCGAGGCACGCGTGAAGGCGTAGTAGCGCGCCTGCAGCGGGTCCCTTGCGGGGGACCGAGGGGCGAAGATCGAGCGTGGGAGCGTTGAATCACCGGATTCGACGCTCCCACGCTCGATCTTCGCCCCTGTGTCGTCTCCCCGGGCCCCGAACCCCGGGCTTCCCGGAGTGAGCGATACAGGAAAATCATCTCGTTATTCACCGTGAAAAATTATAATGTCCAGTGCAACTCCGGACCCCGAAGGCGCCACAAACTCCCAGGTCCACGCGTTTTTCTGCGCAGAACAGGAAAAAACGGCTTTTCTTCCGTCTTTTGGTGATTCATGACGTTCATACCGTTATCCTTAACGACATGAGCGACACCACGAACACTGCCGGCAAGAACCCCGCCACCGAGGCACCGGAGATCCACATCACCGGCAAACAGGTCCTGAACATGCAGCCCCAACAGGTCCACGCCCTGTACAAGCTGCGCGTGGACGTCTTCGTCAACGAGCAGCGCTCCAGCTTCCCCGAGATCGACGACACCGACATCGACCCCGGCACCCACCAGCTCCTGGCGTACGTCCACCCCGGCTCCGGCCCCGACTTCCCCTGGGGCGTGCCCGACCCGGGCTCGCCGCTGCGCCTCGTCGGCACCCTGCGCGTCTTCGGCCCGCCCGAGGAACAGCACATCGGACGCCTGTGCGTGCACCCCGACTTCCGTGGCTTCGGCATCGCCTCCCAGCTGGTCGACGACGCCCTCGAGGTCATCCGTGGCCGTGCCGCGGCCATCGACCCCAACGTCCAGAAGACCGTGGTGAAGATCGAGGCGCAGACCTACCTGATGTCCTTCTACAAGTCCTACGGCTTCGAGGCCACCGACGAGCCCTTCATGGCCGAGGGCATCGAGCACCAGGAGATGCACCTCACGCTCGACTAGAGCGCGGACAAGAGCCCGGCCTAGGTGCGTCGGACCGGTCCCACCGGCGATAGAATCATCAGGGTGGGAACCAAAGGCACCAACTCCGAGACGCGCATCCTCCTCTACTACCGCTTCACCCCCGTCGCGGACCCGACGGCGGTGATGCTGTGGCAACGCACGCTCTGCGAGTCACTGGGGTTGCGCGGCCGGATCATCATCAGCCGCCACGGCATCAACGGCACCGTCGGCGGCTCCCTCACCAGCGTGAAGCTCTACATCCGGCGTACCCGCGAGTACCCCGGCTTCCACGACATGGAGTTCAAGTGGTCGCCCGGCTCCGCCGAGGACTTCCCGAAGCTGTCGGTGAAGGTGCGTGAGGAGATCGTCAGCTTCGGCGCCGCCGAGGAGCTGCAGGTCGACGAGCACGGCGTGGTCGGCGGCGGAACCCACCTCTCCCCCACCCAGGTCAACGAGCTGGTCGAACAGAAACGCGCCGACGGCGAGGACGTGGTCTTCTTCGACGGACGCAACGCCATGGAGGCGCAGATCGGACGGTTCAAGGGGGCGGTCGTCCCCGAGGTCGACACCACCCACGACTTCCTCCGCGAGATCGAGTCCGGCAAGTACGACGACCTCAAGGACCGTCCCGTGGTCACCTACTGCACCGGCGGCATCCGGTGCGAGGTGCTCAGCTCGCTGATGCGCAACCGCGGGTTCACCGACGTCTACCAGATCGACGGCGGCATCGTCCGCTACGGCGAGCAGTTCGGCGACGACGGGTTGTGGGAGGGCTCCCTCTACGTCTTCGACAAACGCATGCACATGGAGTTCAGCGAGGACTCCGTGCCCCTCGGCGCCTGCGTTCATTGCGGCACTGCGACCAACACCTTCCACAACTGCGTCAACGGCGACTGCCGGGAGATGGTGCTGCTGTGCGACGCCTGCGCGGCAGCGCCGGCCACGGCGCACTGCGGCGGGGACACCTGCCACGCCGCTGCGTCCTGACGCGGCCCGCTACCCTTAAAGTCAGTTGACGTACCTTCGCGACCTTCAAGCAGGAGCCCACCCCATGACCCGCAACCGTCGAGTCGCCACAGCACGCACCGTCGCAACGCTGGCGACCAGCACCGTCCTGCTGTTCGGCCTCTCCGCCTGCTCCTTCGAGACCGTCTTCACCACCACGCAGGACGACGGCACCGCCGACCGCGCGCAGGCGCTGTCCGCGCCCGGCAGCGCCGAGCTGTGGCGCACGTCCGGCACCGGGCCGGACGTGCTCAACGCCGACGCGCAGGACGGTTCGGCGATGTCCTTCGTCGACCCCGACCTGCTGGAGGACGGCGAGCTCCCCGCCCGCATGAGTGTCACTGAAGCGCAGTCGCTGCAGGTCCTGCAGAAGATCGCCGACATGGTGGAGCAGGAGGGACGCCGGATCTCCGAGGTCGCCTCCCTGCGGGTCTACCTCACTCCCGAAGACGGTGCCGGGACGGCCGACTTCGAGGGGTGGGAGCGCGCCTACCGCAAGTTCTTCGCCAACCTCGACCCGCTGACCGGCGACTCGTTGCTGACCGGCACCTCGGCAGTGACGCTGACTGCGGAGACCAGCCCCTCGTCGAGCTCCGCGACGTCCGAACCGTCCTCCCCGTCGGCGTCCGCAATCACCTCGGCACCGTCCTCCCCCGGCACCGAGCCGACCGACACCACCGGGGACGACGAGGCCCCCTACTCCGGGGACACGAACCCGACGAAACCGACGGTGGTCACCGTCGGCGTGGCCGAACAGCCCGTGGCCGGGTGGCTCGTGCAGGTCGAGGCCGAGGTCCTCTACGACAACGACTAGTGACGGATTAGGACGCTAGGCGCGTCCCCAGCCGTCGGTGACAACCTCAGGGGCCGCAACCTCAACAGGCTCAATACCGACGGTGACGGCGGACGCGGCCTGCGTGGCGCGCTCGCGGGCGCCGTCGACCGTCTCGGCGGTGGAGAAGGCCACGCCCATGCGGCGTCGTTCATGGCTGACCGGCTTGCCGAAGATGCGGACCTCGGTCTCCGGGACGCACAGGGCGTCCTTCAACCCGGTGTAGGTCGGGGCGGCGTCCGGCGCGCCACCCTCCACGCCGCCGTAGATCACCGCGGAGGCGCCCGGGGAGATCAGCGTGGTGTCGATCGGCAGGCCCAGGATCGCGCGGGCGTGCAGGTCGAACTCGCTGAAGCGCTGCGAACCCATGGTCACCATGCCGGTGTCGTGCGGGCGGGGGCTGACCTCGGAGAAGTAGACGTCGTCACCCTTGACGAACAGCTCCACGCCGAACACGCCGCGCCCCCCCAGGGCGCCGGTGATGCGCGCGGCGACCGACCGGGCCGACTCCAGCGCCGCCGTCGTCATCTGCGCCGGCTGCCAGGACTCCACGTAGTCGCCCCGGTCCTGACGGTGCCCGATCGGCTCGCAGAACCAGGTGGCGTCCTCCCCGGAGTCCGGATCCACCGAACGCACCGTGAGCAGCGTGATCTCGTAGTCGAAGGGCACGAACTGCTCGATGATCACCCGGCCCGACGACACGCGCGCCCCACTCATCGCGTACTCCCACGACGTGCGGATGTCGTCCTCCGAGCGCACGTAGGACTGCCCCTTGCCCGAGGAACTCATCACCGGCTTGACCACGCACGGCATGCCGATACGCTCCACGCCCTCGGTGAACTCCTCGTAGGTGGAGGCGAAGACGTGGCGGGAGTTCGGCAGGCCGAGGTCACGGTCGGCGAGGGTACGGATGGCCTCGCGGTTCATCGTCAGACGCGTCGCCCGGGCGGTGGGGATGACCGTCGCCAGGCCCTCGTCCTCCACGTCCTGCAGCGCGTCGGTCGCCAGCGCCTCGATCTCGGGGACGACGAAGTGCGGACGCACCTTCTCGACGAGACCGCGCACGGCGGCGGCGTCCGTCATGTCGATGGTGTGGTGCGCGTCGGCGACGTGGTGCGCCGGCGCCCCGGCGTAGCGGTCGGCGGCGTGGACCTCGACCCCGTAGCGCTGCAGGGCGATCGTCACCTCCTTTCCGAGCTCCCCGGATCCCAGCAGCAGGACCCTCGTGGCGTTGGGCGCGAGAGGTGTACCGATGACGTCAGGCGTGTACATGGGACAAGACGCTACCAGCCGCGTCGCGGGAAACCCGCAGTCTCGTCAGGGTGCAGTCACGCCACCGCCAGGTTTCCCGGGTAGCCGGGCAGGCGGTCCTCCTCGTCGACGACCGAGTACGCCGAGGCGTCCCCGGTGATCACGCGCGAATGCTCGCCGGTGACACTCACCGGCACGGGCCCGGCGAGGGTGACGCGATGGTTCTTCCGCGCCTGGTCGCCGAAGTCGGCGACCCCGTAGTGCTGGGTGGCCAGGTTGTCCCAGATCGCCACGTCGCCCTCCTCCCAGTGCCAGCGCAGCGTGTTGTCCGGCGACAGGATGCGGGCCTGGAGCAGCCGGACGAGGTCACGGGACTCGTCGTCGCGCAGGCCCGCCAGGTGGGAGACGAACTGTCCGAGCAGCAGCGAGCGCTCCCCCGTCGCGGGGTGGACGTGGACCACCGGGTGTTCGGTCTCGAAACGGACCCGGGTGAACTCCGCGTAGGAGAAGCCGCTGGAGTCGGTCGAGTCCTTGTTCTGCGCCTGCTCCCGCGCCGAGGCGTAGTCGTAGTCGTTGGTGTGCACCGCCCACAGCCGGTCCGCCAGCTCGCGCAGCGGCTCCGGCAGCCGCTCGTAGGCGGCGACCGTGTTCGCCCACTCCGTGGCCCCGCCGTAGCCGGGCAGTTCCACGGCGCGCAGGATCGAGATCTTCGGCACCCGGTCGACGAAGGACACGTCCGTGTGCCAGGCGTTCGCCGCCCCCTCCAGGATGAGACTGTCCTGACCGTGGGAGGCCACGGTGGGGTGCGCCAGCGTGGGCGTGCCCAGCAGCCGGGCGAAGGCGTACTGGGAGTCGTCGGTGAGGTGCTGCTGGCCCCGGATGATGAGGACCTTGTGGACGGCGAGCTGGGAGCGCAGCCACCCGGCGGTGTCCGGGTCGAGGTCGCCGTCGAGACGCAGACCCTCGACCTTGGCGCCGACGCTGTGGGACAGGCGGGTGAGTTCGATAGACTGATCTGTCTGTTTCTTGGTCATGGGGTCAGCCTGGCACAGCCCGCCGGGACCGTGCACCGGTTCCGGTCAGGGTGAATCGAAGTGGGCCCGACGGCTCACCAGCGGGGATTGTCCAGGTCCACTCCCCGGTCGGCAGCGTTCGCCTTGATCAGCTCCACCAGGTAGTCGGTGTGGTCCACCCCGTCCACCGTCCAGTTCATGCGGAACCGGTCGTCACCGACGTACATCGCCGACAGGATCACCTGACGGTCGTGCGGGCAGTCGTACCACTGCGAGATCGAGCGACGCTGACGCTCCGCCAGGGCATTGCCTTCCTCCGAGCCCGGCGCGACGTCGCGGCCGTGGGCCTCGGCGAGCGCCCGGGCGAAGTCGTCGCCCTCTGTGCGGACCGCCGCCCAGTCGTCCTCCCCCATCTTCTCCATGACCTGCTGCGAGCGACGCCATTCCTCGGTGTCACCCCAGCGCTCCTCGGCCTCGCGCTGGTAGTCGGGGTCCCAACCGTTGCCGAGGATCTCGCGCACCCGCTCAGCGGGGACCGGGCCCGTGTACACGCCTGACTCCGTCTCTGCGAGCAGGTCCTCCACCGCGGCGAGCATTCTGTCGACCCCGTCGCGGCGGTCGCGCAGCATCTCGCGCTGGCGCAGCAGGTGCGTGCGCTCGTCGGCACCGTCCAACATCTCCGCGATCTCGCCCAGCGGGACGCCGGACTCGCGGTAGACGAGGATGCGCTGGCCGCGGACGAGGTCGTCGTCGGTGTAGATGCGGTAGTCCGACCAGGTGCGGACCTGTGGGACGAGCAGCCCCTTCGCGTCCCAGTGGTGCAAGGTGCGCACCGTGACGCCGAGGAAGTCGGCGGCCTGGCTGACGGTGAGTTCTGTGTTCTGTTCGTTCTGTTCGTTGTGTTCCATACCCAAGATCCTCGCCCCTGACGCCGCGTGAGGGTCAAGCGTTACTTTCCGAGCCGATTCTGTCGATGTCCTACAACGAAGCCGACCGAATCGGCTCGGATAGTTACAGGACGTGGGACCGGTCGCTGACAGCGTCGGCAAAGGCGGCATTGTGACAGGACCACAGCACCGCCGGCGACGGCAGTTCCCGCGATGCGAGCCCACTGTCGGCCAGTGCGGCGTGGTACTCCCCGACCGCGTAGCCCCGCATCACCGTTGTCAGCCATGCGTACCCCTCCGCGTCCAACCCCACGGTCGGCTCGTCGAGGATCAGCAGACCCGGCCCCCGCACCAGCGCCGCGGCGACGGCGAGCATCCTGCGCGGCGAGCTCGGGACGTCCAACGGGTGGACGTCGCGCCACCGCTCCAGCCCCACCCACCGCAGCGCGACCTCGGCGTGGGCGGCGTCGGTGCCCACGGCGAGTTCCTTGAGCACGGTGCGGCGCGAGAACGCCGCGTCCATCCCCGTCGGCGCCCAGCCGACGACCGGCGCCTCGACGGTCCCGCCGCACGGCAGCAGGCCGAGGACGGCGAGCATCAGCGTGGTCTTGCCCGACCCGTTCGGCCCGGCGAGGTGCGTGACCTGCCCGCCCTGCGCGGTGAAGCTGACCGGGCCCAGGGCGAAGGAGCCGCGGGACACCGTCAGGTCGCGCACGGACAGCACCGTGCCGCGGGAGGACGCGGCGGAGGCAGCGTCCGGTACTGGGTCCGGCACGGGGTCAGGTGCAGCGGCGGGCGTGGCGTCCAACCGCATCTCGTGGCGCGCGTCGTCGGCGAGCACGGTACGCACCCGGTCGTAGACGGTGACGTCGCCGTCGAAACCGGCGAGGGTGCGCCGCAGGGTCTCGACGGCCGCGGCGTCCAACCCGTCGGTCGGGCAGTCCAGCACCAGGGCGCCGGGATCGCGCAGCAGGGCCGCGGCGATGGCGACCCGGCGCGTCTGGCCGGTGGACAGCCGGGAGGGTTCGCGGTCGGCGAGGGTGCGCAGCCCCCAGGTGTCCATCGCCGAATCGATCCGGGTGGCCATGACCTCCGGTGCGATGCCCTGCTGCTCCATGCCGAAGGCCAGTTCCTCGCGGACGGTGGAGCGCAGCAACGAGACGTGGGCGGCGGCGTCGTTACCCACCCAGGCCGCCCCGGATTCCTCCGCGGCGGCCCACGCGTGTTCGGACAACCCGGCCCCGGAGGACGCCCAGATGAAACGGTCGATCATGAGGTGACCGTACCAGTGGCGGTGTCCCGTCAAGCCCTCTGCGCTTGCGTCCCCGCCCCCTGCACCTCCTCGACACCGAGGTCCTTCACCAGGTCGACCACGGCCCCCGCCGACGTCGCCCGCCGGAGTGACTCCCGGAACTCGTCCCTCATCAATGCACGGGCGAGCTTCGCGAGGACCCTGAGGTGCTGCTTCCCGGCATCCTCCGGCACGGCGATGAGGAACACCAGGTCGACAGGCTCACCGTCCGGGGCGTCCCACTCCACGGGGGCCTGGAGACGTCCGAAGACCAGGGTCGGGACGCTCACCGCGGCGCTGCGTGCGTGCGGGATGGCCACGCCGTGGCCGACCGCGGTGGTGGACTGCGCCTCACGGGCCAGGGCGGCGTCCACCACGCCCGGAGCGTCGAGACGTCCCTGCTCCTCCGCCTGACCGGCGAGGGCACGGATCACCGCGGCCGCATCCCCTGTGTCCGCTGTGTCCGCTGTGTCCGCCGCGGGAACCAGGTCGAGGACGACGGTGCCCGCGTCGATGAGGTCCGGCGAGGCCGGCTCCGTGTCGGGGCCCTCATCCTCCCCCACCTCCGGTGCACCCGTGGTGACCACCATCAGCAGCAGCGACACCGCGGTCGTCACGGCGATGCCGACGACCAGGGCCAGGAAGAACCAGGCGATGCCCTCGACAGCCCCCAGGACGGCGACGATCGGCCCACCGTGCATCACGTTGTCCTTCACCCCGAACATGCCCGCCAACGCTCCGGCGACCGCACCACCGATCACGTTGGCGGGGATGATCTGCAGCGGCCGGGCGACAGCCAGGGGAATCGCACCCTCGGAAATGCCGAAGAAACCCATGAAGAGCCCGGCGATCCCGGCGTCACGCTCCGCCTTGTTGAACCGGCGGCGGGCGAGCAGCGTCGTCACACCGGCGGCGATCGGCGGCACGGCGATCGCCACCGCCGCCATGCCCATCGGCGCCGCGTTGCCGGTGGCGATGAGACCACCGGCGAAGAGGAACGCCGTCTTGTTCAGCGGTCCGCCCATGTCGAAGGCGATCATGGCCCCGATGATCGCCCCGAGCAGCAGCACGGACGACCCCTGCATCCCCTCCAGTCCCTCCGTCATGACCTCGAAGAGTGTGGCGATGGGGTTACCCAGCAGGTAGATGAACAGACCACCGACGATGAGGGTGGTCAGCACGGGGATGACGATGATCGGCCAGATCGGCTGGATGTACTTGTGGACCGGGATCCGCCGGATCGCCAGGGCCACGCACCCGGAGAGCACACCGGTGACGATGCCGCCGAGGAACCCGGCGTCCGCCTCGGACCCGTACAGGTCGCCGGTCACCGCCACGAGCCCGGTCACGAAACCCGGCGCGAGTCCGGGCCGGTCGGCGATGGCCATCGCGATGTACCCGGACAGGACCGGAACCATCAGGGAGAAGGCCAGACCACCGAGCTGGTTGAGCGTGTCCCAGAACGTCCCCTCGGGAATGACCAGCCCTTCGGCCGTGGGCTCCCCGCCCAGGGACAGTGCCACGGCGAGCATCAGCCCTCCGGTGACGACGAACGGGATCATGTGGGAGACGCCGTTCATCAGCGCACGGTAGAGGTCGTCCCCGAACGTCCTGATCCAGGACCGTTCCCCCGCCGCCGTCCCGGCACCGCTGCCACCGGTGCCACCGGCACCATCGACGCCGGCGTCCTCACCGCTGCTCGTCGGTGCGTCCAACGCCCGCCGGAGCACCTCGGCCGGCCGCTTGATGCCGTCGTCCACTCCCGTGGACAGCAGCGGCTTGCCCGCGAACCGGGAGGTGTCGATCTTCATGTCCGCCGCGACCACGACCGCCGCGGCCTCACGGACCTCCTGGTCGGTGAAGGAATTCTCCACCCCGATGGACCCGTGGGTCTCCACCCGGACCCGCACGCCGGCGACGTCGGCGGCCCCCTCGAGGTTCTCGGCGGCCATGTAGGTGTGGGCGATTCCGGTGGGGCACGCGGTGATCGCCAGAACGAGTGGCGGGGTCTCTGATGACGTCATCGTTTCGAGGGTAGAGAAGTTCACTGCGGATAATTGCACACCTACCTCATGTAGGGGGCCTAAGTGCTACGGTCACCGGGTGGCTGCAAGTTGGAACATCTTCACGCGGGACGTCGGACGTATCCTGCGCACCCCCAAGGTCTGGGTGATCGTGATCGGCGTACTGATCACCCCCGCGCTGTACTCGTGGGTGAACGTCGCCGCGTTCTGGGACCCCTACGGAAACACCGAGAACATCGGTGTGGCCGTGGTGAACGAGGACGAGGGAGGGACCTCCGACATCACCGGGCCGATCGACGTCGGCGGGCAGCTCGTCGACCAGATCAGCGAGAACGACCAACTCGGCTGGCAGTTCATGGACGAGGACGAGGCCGCCGAGGCGGTGCGTCGTGGCGACGTGTCCGCCAGCATCACCGTGCCGTCGACCTTCTCCTCCGACATCCTCAGCATGTTCCAGGGCGCCTACTCCCAGCCCACGCTGAAGTACCAGGTCAACGAGAAGAAGAGCGCGATCTCCCCGAAGATCACGGACCAGGGCGCGACGACCCTGGACACCACGATCAACTCGGTGTTCAAGGAGACCGTCGCCGAGGCCGTGACCACCGAGCTGCGCGAGGCCGGCGGCGACCTCGGCGACCAGCTGACCGACGCGGGCACCCGCACCGCCAACGCCTTCGACGAGACCGCCGAGACCATGGCGTCCGCGCAGGACGAGGTGACGCGCATCAGCCAGCGCCTGGAGGACGCCCGCCCCACGATCTCCGCGACGCAGGACGCGCTGCGTTCCGTCGACGCGACGCTGGGCGACGCCACCACCGCGCTCGGGCAGGTGCAGTCGATCATGAGCGAGGTCCAGACGCAGGTGTCGGACTTCTCCGACGCGGCGACCTCGGCCTTCCTCGACAGCTCCACCGCCCTGGCGGACGGTACGGCGTCGGCGAACTCCGCGATCGCCTCGGTCACCGGCGAGCTGGAGCGCGCCGGCGCCGGCATCGGCACGGCCACGCGCGAGGCGTCCGGCATCGTCCGGCAGGCCGACCGGGCCATCGACCAGCTGCAGAGCCTGGTAGACAGTGCCGCGGTCACGCCCGGCGTCGCCGGGCCGCTCAGCGACACCCTCGACGAGCTGCGCGAGCGCAACGCCTCCAACCAGGCGATCATCGACGACCTGACGGGCCTGCAGGACAATGCGTCCGACACGCTCTCCTCCGTCAACGCCGCGGCGGACGCCCTGGCGGACGCCACCAGCGACACCCGGCAGACCGCCGAGGGCCTGCGCAGCGCCGTCGGCGACTCCATGCCGGCGCTGAACTCGGCGATAAACCAGGTCAACTCCACCGCGGGCGCCTTCTCCTCCGCACTGAGTTCCCAGCGCACGCTGATCGGCGAGTCGATCAACCTGCTCGACGGCGTCGACGGGCAGATCGGCACCACGCAGGACGTCCTGGGCAACTTCCGCGACGACCTCTCCGGCATCGAGGACGGTCTGGGCACGGCGCGGGCGGACGTCCTGGCGTTGAACGCCGCGTCCGGCTCCGGGGTGCTCGGCACCGTCGCCGGGCTGGACTCGGTGGGCATCTCCGAGTTCATGGCCAGCCCCGCCGAGGTGGAGAGCCACGCGGTGTACCCGGTCGGCAGCTACGGCTCCGGCATGGCCGCCCTGTTCACCAACCTGTCGCTGTGGATCGGCGCGTTCATGCTGATGATGATCTTCCGCACGGAGGTCGACACCGCCCGGCTGAAGAAGCTCACCGTGGCCCAGGCCTACCGCGGGCGTCTGCTGCTGCTCGCCGTGCTGGCCGCGTGCCAGGGCGTGGTGGTGGCCGTCGGCAACCTGGTCATCGGTGTGCAGACCGTGAACCCGGTGGTCTTCGTGGGCACCTGCGTGCTCATCGGCCTCTGTTACCTCAGCATCATCTACGGGCTGGTGTCCGCCCTCGGGCACATCGGGCGGGTGATCGCCGTGGTCCTGGCGTTCCTCCAGATACCCGGGGCCTCGGGCATGTACCCGATCGAGATGACCCCCGACTTCTTCCAGGCGCTGCACCCGATCCTGCCGTTGACCTACGGCATCGACGCGCTGCGCGAGACCATCGGCGGCTTCTACCAGGACCACTACTGGAAGGCGATGGGCGCACTGGCGCTGATGGCCGTACTCGCCTTCGTGGCCGGCACCCTGGGGCGCCGCAGCCTGTCGAACGTGAAACGCATGGTCAACCGGCAGCATGCCGCGTCCGGCCTGATCGTCAACGACCAGGTCGAGATCGTGGGCAGCAGCTACCGTCTGACCGACGTCATCCACGCCATGCGTGACCGCGACGCCTTCCGCGACGAGATCGACCACCGGTGGAAGGCGGTGCGCGACAACTACACCACCCTGCTGCGCGCCGCCGTGATCGCCGGCGTCGTGGGCGTGGTCGCCCTGTGCGTCCTGTCCCGGGTCTACTCCGGGGAGAAGGCGGTGATCTTCGGCCTGGCGTGCCTGTGGGGTCTGATCATCGTCGGCGTGATCGCCGCGCTGGAGTACGTGAAGCAGAGCTTCGCCCACGTCCAGGAGCTCACCGACCTCTCCGAGGAGGAGCTGCGGGAGGCCGCCGCCGCCCAGGCCGAACGGCACAAGACCTACTCCCTGGACGATGACGACGCATGAGCAACGCCCTGAGCATCCTGCGCAGCGACCTGCGCGGGCTGCGCAACAACGTGATGTCCTCCGTGGTGGTCGTGGGTCTGATCCTGATCCCGCTGCTGTTCTCCACGTTCAACGTGCTGGCCAGCTGGAACCCCTTCGACAACACCGACCAGCTCAAGATCGCCGTGGCCAGCACCGACGAGGGCCACGAGAGCGACCTCGCCTCCCTGAAGATCAACCTGGGCGACCAGGTGCTCTCGCAGCTCAGCCGTAACGACCAGATCGACTGGGTCATCACCGCCGAGGACGAGGCCATCGAGGGCACCAAGGCCGGCGACTACTACGCCGCCATCGTGCTGCCGCCCACGTTCAGCACCGACATGCTGACCTTCTACGTGGAGGGTTCCGAGCCCTCCACGCTGGACCTGTACACCAACGAGAAGAAGAACGCGCTGTCCACGGTCATCACCTCCCAGGGTGCCGAGGGCATGATCTCGCAGATCAACGAGACCTTCACGCGCACGATCAGCAGCGTGGGACTGGGCCTGGTGTCGTCCCTGGACGACTACCTGGAGCAGGACGACACCCAGGCCGCGATCCAACGCGTGGAGTCGCGCGTGGAGAACGTGAGCACCCGCCTGCACTCCGGCGCGCAGACCGTGCGCTCACTCACCGGCCTGCTGGACACCTCCATCCCCCTCGTGGAGGGCGCGGGCAACATCGTCGAGGCCGCCGGCGGGCAGTTCGACGACCCCTCCAGCCAGGCCGGCGACGGTGCCGGCGCCGCCAGCGACCTGGACTCCACCCTGCGTGGGGCCACGGACTCGCTCGAGACCGCGCTGGACGCCACGGGCCAGAGCTACGCCGCCGTCGGTGAGCGTCTGGACGAGCTCTTCGACAGCGCCGACGCCACCAGCACCAGCACCGCGTCCACCTTCCGCACCATGGCACAGCGCGTGCAGGAGCAGGTCGACTTCTTCCAGTCGCTGCGCGACTCCCTGGAGTCCAACGTGTCCGGCGTGCTGCCGGACGTGGCCGAGCCCGGCTACGAGCGCGTGCTCTCCCGCCTCGACGCCGCCATCGACCGCAGCACCGACCTGCACGACAGCCTCGCGCAGACCGCCGAGGACATCGAGGCCGGCACCAGTTCCTCGGAGTCCTCCCGGCAGGACAGCCGCGACGCGATCTCGCGGGCGCGCGCCGCCGTGGACGACGCCGTGACGTCCTACCGCGAGGACCTCAAACCCCAGCTCGATTCGCTGGGCGAGACCCTCGACTCGCTGGGCGACAACATCTCCAGCGTGCGCGAGGACCTGGGCGACATCCGCGGCACGATCTCGGACTCCCCCGGGTCCGTGGGCGAGGCCCTGGCGCGCACGCGCGACGCCACCGCCACGATGGCCGACCGCCTCGACGAGCACGCCGACCGTTTCTCCGAGCTGCAGCAGGCCCTGGCCACCGCCGGCGACACCGGCGACTTCTCCCGCCTCGCCGAGGTCGTGGGCTCGGACCCGGAGGCGCTGGCCTCGCAGCTCGCCGCGCCGGTGGAGGTGGAACGCGACCCGGTGTTCCCCGTCGCCAGCTTCGGCGTGGGCATGGCGCCGCTCTACACCGCCCTGGCGCTGTGGATCGGCGCGACCATCACCGCCGTGCTGGTGCGCACCGGCCTGCCGGAGAAGAAGACCGCCGGGAAGGACGCTGCGGGCTCCGACGGTGCAGCGTCCGGCGGTGACGGCGGTGACGGCGGTGACGGCGACGGCAACGACGCCGCTGCCGCGGCTGCCGGGGAGGACGCTACGACGCAGGACGTCGCGGCGGCCGAGCCGTCCGGCGCGTCCGACACGTCCGACACCGAGCCGGAGTACACGCGGGCGCAGCAGTACTTCGGACGCTTCGGCATTTTCGCGCTGATCGGCCTGGCGCAGAGCACCCTGGCGGTGCTCAGCCTGATCTTCTTCGTGGAGATCGACGCCGCGCACCCGTTCCTGCTGATGATCTGCGGCTGGATCACCTCACTGGTGTTCATGCTGGTCGTGTACACGCTGGTGCTGTCGTTCGGCAGTGCGGGCAAGGCGATCGCCGTGCTGCTGCTGGTGTTCCAGGTGTCCGGTGCCGGCGGTGCGTACCCGCTGCCGCTGCTGCCGCAGTGGTTCCAGAACATCAGCCCGTGGCTGCCCGCCACCCACGCGATCGACGCCATGCGCGCCGCCATCGCCGGGGTGTACCGCGGCGACCTGTGGATCGAGCTCGGACTGCTGCTGCTGTTCGCGGTCCCCGCGCTGATACTCGGCCTGGTGCTGCGCCGCCTGCTCGACGGCTACAACCGCAAGACCACCGAGGCCATCGAGTCGACGAAGATCATGTCGTGAACGTCAGGGTTGGTCTGGCAGTACACCGAACAGCGGTCACTGCCGCGACATGATCGACGATGCTTGACTTGAGGAGTCCCTGAGCAGGCCGAACCTGCTCCTTCCCCTCAAGAACGGATCGTCCCCATGTCGAATACTCCTTCAGACCGCGTCGCCGTCGTCACCGGAGCGTCCTCCGGCATCGGGGCTGCGACCGCCCGGGCGCTCGCAGCGAACGGCTACCGCGTGGCCCTGCTGGCCCGGCGTCTCGACCGGATCGAGGCGCTGGCCGCCGAACTGGACAACGGGTCCATCGCGATCCAGGCCGACGTCACCTCCCACGAGCAGCTCCTCGTGGCGGCGCAGCGGGTGCAGGACGAACTCGGCGGTGCCGACGTCCTGGTCAACAACGCCGGAACCATGCTGCTCGGGCCGTTCTCCGCCGATCGCCACGACGACTACCGCGCGATGGTCGAGGCGAACCTGCTCGGCGCGATCACCGCCACGGAGGTCTTCCTCGACCAGCTCACCGCCGGTGGCGGCGGCGACCTGGTGAACATCTCCTCCGTCGCCGGACGCACCGCGCGCCCCACCAACGGCGTCTACGCGGCCACCAAGTGGGGAGTCAACGGCTGGTCGGAGTCGCTTCGCCAGGAACTGCTGCCGGACGTGCGTGTCCTGCTCATCGAGCCCGGGGTCGTGGACACCGAACTGCCGACCCACATCACCCACGACGCCACCCGCGCCGCCGTCCAGGAGGGCTACGACGCCGCGACGTTCAAGCCGGAGGAGATCGCCGACATCATCGCCTTCGCGCTCACCCGCCCGCGCCACCTCGCCATCAACGAGATCCTGGTGCGGCCGTCCACGCAGGCCGGGTAGCGCAGGGTCACGCGGTCACGCGCCGCGGGCCTCCTCACGGATCTGCGCGACGGCGTCGTTGAAGCCGTCGCCACAGCTGCTCGAGCCGGCGAGGAACCCGACCTCGACGTCGTCGATGCTCTCACCGACCACCTCATCCGGAAGCGCAGCGGCGAAGCGCTCCTGGTACCCGCGGGAGGTGTCGTTGTTGTCCTCCATGAGTTCAGACTCGACGTCCGTGATGACGTCGTCCTCGATGGTGACCGTGAAGTCCATGTGCGACGGCGCCCCGCCGTAGACGCCGCGGGCCGTGTACGTCCCGTCGGCGTAGCCGCCGGTGCTGGTGGGTGCGGCGGTTGTCCTCGGACCAGGTTCACCGTCACCGGCGCAACCAGCCAGTACCGTGGCAAGGGACACCGAGGCTGCGGCACCGAAGGCGGCGCGGGTGAGGATGTGGGACTTCATGGGGGTCTCCTTACAAGAGTTCTAGATGAAGAGCTCGCCGGTGAAGTTGTCCGACCACTGGACGCGGCCGTCGGCGAGCATGCGTACCCAGGCGGCGTCGAACCCGCCCAACCGCCCGGGATCGGCGAGGAACAGTGCGGTGGCGAGCCCGTCCGCCGTGGCGGCGTCGGCGGCGACGACCCACGTCCCGACGACGTCGGTCACCGGTGTCCCGGTGCGTCCGTCGAGGATGTGGTGCAGGCCCTCGCCCCAGGTACGACGGTTTACCGCCGAGGCGCAGAGCGCCGCGTCCTGTAGCGCGACGGTGCCGATCACGCGCCCAGGGCGCGTGGGATGTTCCAGACCTGCGACGACCGGCTCCGATCCGACGTGTCGGACGTCCCCGCCCCCGTCGACCAGTGCGTTCTCCACACCGGCATGCCGCAATAGGTCGGCGACCAGGTCGACCAGGTGCCCTTTTCCGGCGGCCCCCACGTCGATCACCACCGGACGCTCGGTGACCAGCATGTTTCCGTCCCCCGTCCGGCGGACGTCACGCGACCAGTCGTCCGGCGTGCGTGAAGCGAGACCGTCTCGGTCAGGGACCAGGGAGTAGCCGGCGTCGTAGCCGAGCAACTCCAGATCGCGGCCGACCAGCGGATCAACCGCCCCACCGGTGGCGTGGAAGAGACGGTCGTAGAGGTCCAGCAGAACCACGTCACGCTCGGGAATGCGGAAGCCTCCCCCAGCATCCGCACGCGCGATCTCGGCGACGAGGGAGTCGGCGCGGAACCGCGACCACGCCCTGTCGACGTCCTCACACAGGGACAGGACGTCCTGGCGCAGCGCGCCGGTCAGCGGTTCGTCGGTGGTGACGCGCCAGCCGGTGCCGATCGCGTCGAAGGCGAACACCGTGCGTCCCATGGGTCCGTCCTGCGGTCAGGCCTCGGGGATGTCGCGCCCGAACGCCTCCGTGGTGATGGACTCGGGGTCGGGTCCACCGCGGACCCCGGTGTCGAGGCCGTTGACCTTGGCGAGGTCGGCGTCGGTCAGCTCGAAGTCGAAGACGTCGAAGTTGGCGGCGATGCGCTCCGGGTTGACGGACTTCGGGATCGCCGAGCGCCCCTCCTGGAGGTGCCAGCGCAGCATGACCTGCGCCGGGGTCTTGCCGTACTTGTCGCCGATCTCGCCGAGCACCGGGTCGTTGAAGGTCGAGCGGTCGGAATCCCCGCGGTAGCTGGTGATGCCACCCATCGGCGACCACGCCTGGGTCAGGATCCCGTGCTCCTTGTCGGCGGTCTGGACGTCCTGCTGGGTGAAGTACGGGTGTACCTCGACCTGGTTGACTGCCGGGACCACGTCCGTCTGCTCGATGAGGTCGCGCAGGACCTCCGGCATGAAGTTGCTGACGCCGATGGCGCGCACCTTCCCGTCCGCCAGGAGGGTCTCGAGCGCCTTGTACGCCGCGACGGTCTTGTCGAACTCGGTGGGCATGGCCTGGTGCAGCAGGAGGAGGTCGATGGTCTCGACGCCGAGCTTTCCGGCGCTCTTGTCGAAGGCGTGGAGAGCCTCGTCGTAGCCGTAGTCGCTGATCCACAGCTTCGTCTCGACGAAGATGTCGGAGCGGTCCACGCCCGAGCGGCGAATCCCCTCCCCCACCTCGCGTTCGTTGGAGTAGGCCGCTGCGGTGTCGATCAGCCGGTAGCCGACGCGCAGCGCCTCGGCCACGGAATCTGCCGTGGTCTCCGGCGGGGTCTGGAAAACGCCGAAGCCCAGTGCGGGCATCTCGACGCCGTTGTTCAGAGTTACGTTGGTGGTCATAGCTACCGACGGTAGCGCGGGTTCGGGACGTGAGGCAGTGACTGTGAGTACACCCCTCCTACAGGAACACCCCGCCGACGATCACGACCACCGCGGCAACGACCATCAACCACCGGCACGCCTGCTGCACCGTGGAGTCCGCGACCGGCATGAGCAGCGTGCGCGGGCCCGGCTCGCCGATCCCCGTTCGCTGCAGGGGACGCGCGCGCTGGGACGCGTCGTCGATCAGCCCCACCACCAGCGGCAGGACCGTCGCACCCCGGGAACGCCACGTGTCCACGTCCACCCCGCGGGACGCCTGGACCTGCCGGATCGTCCTCCACCGTTGCTGCGCTATCGGCAGCAGCCGCACCACCGTGCCCACCATGTAGACCAGCGGTGCCGGCACGCTGAGCTGGAGTCGCCGCATCAGGGCGTCGGCGTCCACGAAGCTGCCGAGCACCAGCCCCGCACACGTCATCGCCGCGAAGCGTAGGCCGAGGTCCCAGGCGATCCACGCACCGTCCGACGTGACCGGGATCAGGAACCGGGCGACCTCCACGTCCCCGAAAGGCACGTAGATCAGGGCGTACGACAGGAACGCCGGTGCCGACAGCACCAGGCCGGCGACCAGCGCACGGCGCTGGCGGCGTCCTCCCGCGCATGTGAGCACCACCGCGAGCAGCAGGAACCCGGCGGAAACCCACGGATCGTGCACCACCATCACCGTGATGATCGAGCACACCGCCGCCGTCAGCGGGGTAAGCGGACTCACCGGACTCATGCCGTCGCAGGGACCTTCCGCGCCTCGGCGGTGTCCGGGTCGAATGTCCTGAGCGAGCGCTCCGGCAGCGACCGCACCACCACCCACACCACAAGGAAGACGATCACCTTGTCCAGCGGGTCCGAGGTCCACGACTGCAGGAAGACCGCCGTGGTCTGCGACGCGCCGAGAGACTGGTAGAAGCTCACCAGCAGGCCCGTGCCCGTGCCCGCCGTGCCGCCGAAGATGAACGACGCCACCGGCGCGGACACCAGTGCCGACAGGAAACCGAGCACCAGGCCCGCGACCGCGACCTTCCACCACGACGACCGGAACAGCTTCCTGACCAGGCCGGCAGCCAGACCCATCAGTGCGTAGCCGGCGGCGAAGGGGACGATCGTGGGGTTGAACGTGCCCCACACCAATGCTGAAAGCCCACCGGTCGCCAGACCCGCCGCCGGGCCCGCCAGCACACCGACCAGCACGGTGCCGAAGGAGTCGAGGTACAGCGGGATCGGCAGGCCCATCGTGCCCACGACCTGCCCGACGACGATGTTGAGCACCAGCGCCACCGGCATCAACGCCAACGTGCGCACCGGCAGCGTGGGAATCACCACGACCAGGGCGATGATGGTGGGCACCAGGAAGCCGACGAGGGCGATCGTGGTGGAGGCGGAGTCCGCCATGGAGGAGAAGTCGGAGTCCTCCGGCTGATTCAGCACCAGGTAGAGCCAGGTCACCGCGTAGATGACGACGGCGACCGAGATCAGGGTGATGCGCAGGGGGCGTGACAGAGGACGCACGGGGAGGCTCCTGGGTGGGACGGGACGGCGCACGGGGATGCGGCACCGTGGCCGCTCCCCTATGTCACCTCGGAGGACGGCCTGTGGCTGGCTGCTGGTCGGTAGCCCGCAGCCGGTATGTAGCTAGTCCCATCTTGCCTAGTCGCGGTGGCCGGAGCAAGACGGGGTGCTGGTTGGCCTTGCGGGGCGCGTGTCATGGGTGGCGACGATTACTTTCTCTACAAAACCTTGTGCTCACCCGGGACGGCCGCTATCATCGTCGTATGAAATCGATACCACACCACATGCCAGGAAAGACGTGACCACATGGCGACCATCTCAGAGATCGCCCGTCACGCCGGGGTCGGCGTGTCCACGGTGTCCCGCTACCTGAACGACCACCCCTACATCTCGGAGGACAAGCGGGAGCGGATCCAGGCGGCCATCGAGGAACTCGACTACACCCCCAGCGCGATCGCCTCCCAGCTGCGCACCCGCACCACCCCGAACATCGGGGTCCTGGTCTCACGGATCACCAACCCGTTCTTCACCCAGTTCTTCGACGCCGTCGAACGCGAGCTCCACCAGCACAGTTACCAGGTCATGGTCTCGCAGACCTACAGCGACGCCGCCAGCGAGCGCGCCTTCCTGGACAAGCTGAAGAGCCGGGAGATCGAGGCCGTGATCCTGGCGTCGGTGGAGTCCGCTGCGACGGTCGCCGAGATCGCCGACGCTGTGCCGAACCGGATCGTGGTCCTCAACCAGACCTTCCCCACCCCGAACCTGCAGTCGGTGACCGTGGACCACTACACCGCCACCACCGAAGCACTCGAACACCTCTGGAGCAACGGGGCCCGCCGGATCGCCTACGCCACCGGCGGCCAATTCGGCGACACCCGCCACGGACGGGACCGAAATGAGGCCTACCGGGATTTCCTCACCCAGCATGACCTGCCGCTGGACGAGGACATCATCTTCACGGACCGGCACACGGTCGGCGACGGCGCCGACCTGGCACGCACCGTCGCCGGGCTCGCGCCGGCGCAGCGTCCGGACGCGTTCTTCGCCAACTCCGACGAAGTCGCCACCGGGCTCATCGGCGGACTCGCCGACCAGGGGATCCGTGTCCCCGGGGAGATCGCGGTCATCGGTTACGACGACCAACCGATGGCCCCGTACCTCAGCGTCCCACTGACCACGATCCGCCAACCTGTGGCCGAGATGGCCCGGGCCGCCGTCCTGCGTCTCCTGCGCGGCCTCGACGCGCCCACCGCGGCCGACGGCACCCCTGACCTCGGGAACCTCGACCTCACACCACGCCTGGTTATCCGGGCCTCAGCCTGAAAACACGAAGGAGAACCACCTTGACGACCACCACACCCCAGCAGCCTCTCGTCGCACTCGACGGCCCCGTCCACTGGTGGCAGAAGGAGGTCATCTACCAGGTCTACCCCGCGTCCTTCCGCGACGAGGACGACGACGGCATCGGTGACCTCCGCGGCATCATCGCCAAGCTGCCCTACCTGAAGAGCCTCGGGATCACGATGATCTGGGTCTCGCCGGTGTACGCCTCCCCGATGGTCGACAACGGCTACGACATCTCCGACTACCGTGCGATCAACCCGATGTTCGGCACCATGGCCGACTGCGACGAACTCATCGCCCGGGCCAGGGACCTGGACATCAAGGTCATCATGGACCTGGTTGTCAACCACACCTCCGACGAACACCAGTGGTTCCAGGAGGCGTTGGCCGACCCCACGTCGCCCTACCGTGACTTCTACATCTTCCGGCAGGGCCACGACGGCGGCCCACCGACCAACTGGCGGTCGAATTTCGGTCAGGGATCGTCCTGGACGGAGGTCCCGGGCGAGCCGGGCACCTACTACCACCACGTCTTCTCGCCCAGGCAGCCCGACCTCAACTGGGAGAACCCGGCACTGCGCGAAACGATCTTCGACATGATCAACTGGTGGCTCGACAAGGGTCTCGCCGGCTTCCGCATCGACGCGATCACCTTCATCAAGAAGGACCCGGGCTACCGGGACCTCGAACCCGACGGCAACGACGGCCTGGGCAAGGTCCGTCGCCGGACGGAGAACCAGCCCGGCATCGAGGACTTCCTCAACGAGCTCAAGGACCGGACGTTCTCCCGCCACGACGCCGTCACCGTGGGAGAGGCGTCCGGCGTGCGCTACGACCAGCTCGACCAGTTCATCGGTGACCACGGGTACTTCTCCATGATCTTCGACTTCCACTACGCCGACATTGACGTGGAGTCCGGTTCGGAATGGTACCGGCAGGTCGACTGGAATGTCCCGGACTTCAAGGAGCTGCTGTTCACCAGCCAGATGAAGGTGCAGGAGGTCGGCTGGGCGGCGAACTTCCTGGAGAACCACGACCAACCGCGGAGCGTCTCGAAGTTCATCCGCGACCCTGAGTACCGCAACGGCACCGGTGCGAAGGCCCTCGGCGCAACCTACTTCTTCCTCCGCGGCGTCCCCTTCATCTACCAGGGTCAGGAACTCGGCATGGTCAACGCGGAACGCACCAGCATCAACCAGTTCAGCGACCTCTCCAGCCACGACAACTACCGCCGCGCCCAGGAGGAGGGCTTCTCACCGGATGAGGCGCTGGGCTTCGCCAACGACCGGTCCCGCGACAACGGGCGTACCCCGTTCCACTGGGACGGTTCCGCCACCGCCGGCTTCAGCGACTCCCACGAGCCGTGGCTCGGACTCTCCCTGCAGAGTGACACCCTCAACGTCGCAGCACAGGAAGACGACCCCGACTCCGTCCTGAACTTCTACCGCCGCATGGTTGAGCTGCGGAACGACTCCGGGCTGTCCTCGGAACTGATCTACGGGGACATCGCCGAGATCACCGACGTTCCGGATGACGTCATCGCCTACCGCCGGGGACAGCGGCTGCACGTCTACGCCAACTGGTCGACGCAGGAGCAGACGGTGACCGTTCCGACCGTTCGTGTTCACCTGAACAACCTCGACCGGCTGAAGCAGGACGGCGACACGGTCACCCTGCTGCCCTACCAGGCGATCCTCGTGGAGGTGGACGCACGATGACCGACAACCACCATGCACGCATCGCCCGTGAGATCGTCGACGCACTCGGCGGTCCCGACAACATCCGCTCGGTGACCCACTGCCAGACCCGACTGCGCTTCGTCGTCCGGGACCGTTCCCTCATCGACGACGACGTGGTCGAGAACATCGACGAGGTGCAGGGCGTCTTCTTCGCCTCGGGGCAGTACCAGGTCATCGTCGGCACGGGCACCGTCAACGACGTCTACGCCGCGATCGAGGACCTCGGCGAGGTCAACGCGATCTACGGCAAGGACGATGACGACGAGGACACAGACGACGCCGGGGAGGACGGCGAGAAACCGTCCCTGGTCAAGCGCACGATGGCGATGCTCGCCGGCATCTTCATCCCCATCGTCCCGGTCATCGCGGCCACCGGGCTCTTCCTGGGTCTCCGCGGCGCAGCGACCGATGAACAGGTCCTTGCCCTGTTCAACGCGACCCCGGACGACATCCCGGAGACATTCATGGAGATGACCTCGGTGTTGACCGACACCGTGTTCGCCTTCCTGCCTGCGTTGATCGTCTGGTCCACGTTCCGCCACTTCAAGGGCACGCCGGTCATCGGCATCGTCATCGGGCTCATGCTCGTGTCCCCGATCCTGCCGGACGCCTACGCGGTGGCGGACGGGTCGGAGGACGCCATCATGTTGTTCGACTTCATCCCCGTGGTCGGCAACCAGGGGTCCGTGCTCACCGCCCTCTTCGCCGGCTACATCGGCACACGGTTCGAGAAGTTCTTCCGCCGGCACATGCCCAATGTCGTGGAGCAGATCTTCACCCCGTTCCTCACCATGCTCACCACCTTCCTGGTGATGATCATGCTCGTCGGCCCGATCGTCCACTGGATAGAACTCGCCATGGTCGACGGTGTGGAGTACCTGATCGGACTTCCCCTGGGCATCGGCGGCGCCCTGGTCGGCGCGGCCTACCCGATGATGGTGCTGGTGGGAATCCACCACACCATGATCATGATCGAGACCTCGATGCTGGGCAACACCGGGCTCAATCCGTTGATCACGCTTGCCGGCATGTACGGATTCGCCAACCTCGGAGTGGCGCTGGCGATGTTCCTCCGCGCCCGCTCCGACAAGGCGAAGGCCACGTCGATGGGCGCATTCATGTCCCAGCTGTTCGGCGTCTCGGAGCCGACGCTGTTCGGTATCCTCATCCGCTACAACCTGCGTCCGCTGATCGTGACGGTGTCCGTTTCCGGCGTCGCCGGCGCGTTCCTCAGCCTCCTGCATGTCCAGGCGAACTCCTACGGGCTGGCGGTCCTGCCGTCCTACCTGATGTACATCTACGACACCCGCGCACTGCTGCTGTACCTGGTGGTCTCCGTGCTCGCCGTCGCCGCTGCGTTCATTGCGACGAACCTCTTCGCGATCCCGAAGGAGATCCTCGTTCCCGACGGAGAGAAGGACGACGGAAAGGACGAGACGGCCACCGTCGTGGCCGAGGTCGCCGACGTCGCCCCGAACACGGTCTACTCACCGGTTCGGGGGACGACCACGGCGTTGAGCGAGGTCAACGATCCCGTCTTCGCCTCCGGGAAGATGGGTGACGGACTCGGCGTGGTCTCCGACGAAGACGGGGTGGTCAGTGTCTACGCGCCGCAGAGCGGAAAACTGAAGGTCGTCGCCGACACCGGTCACGCCTACGGCCTCAAGACCGATACAGGGCTGGAGGTACTCGTGCACATCGGCATCGACACCGTGAACCTCAAGGGTGCACCGTTCGAGACTGCCGTGACCCAGGGCGAGACCGTGCGGCAGGGGAGCCTGCTCGGCACGTTCGACAAGGACGCCATCGAGGCCGAGGGGCTCGACACGACCGTGGTCGTCATCGTCACCAACACCCGGAAGATGGAGAGCGTGACTCCCGTCAGCGTCACCGGGGAAGACGGAGTTCCCGTCCTGGCGGGCACATCAGTGATCACCGCGACCCCGAAGGACGCGATACCGTCCGGTGTCACTTCCTCCGTCACGGAGGGCGCCTAGCCATGCAGCATCCGCGGCCCCGCCACCACCTCACCCCGCCCACCGGTCGGCTCAACGACCCGAACGGGATGTACCTCGACGGCGACGTCCTGCACGTCTACTACCAGCACGACCCCGGTTTTCCGGAAGCGCCGAAACGCACCGGGTGGGGCCACGCGACGACCTCGCTCACCGGCGAGGGCCGAGGCGTCTGGCACCACCTGCCGGACGCGCTCTACCCGGACGCCTCCTACGACCGCGACGGGTGCTACTCCGGATCTGCGGTGGTCGTGGACGACCGCGTGCGGCTGTTCTACACCGGGAACCTGAAAGTCGAGGGGCAGCGTCTCCCCACCCAGAACCTGGTCGAGGTCGACCACCCCGATGGCCCCGAGGGAGGCTTCCACCACCGGTCCCCCTCGAACCCGGTGATCGACGGCCCGGAGGAGGGCTACACCGGCCATTTTCGTGACCCCCAGATCACTGCCGAACCGGGCACCTCCGGCGAGTGGCGGATGCTGCTCGGTGCCCAACGGGAGGACGGCACAGGTGCCGTGGTCCGCTACTCGTCGACAGACCTGGAAAAGTGGTGTTTCGACGGGGAGATCGAGTTCGACACCTCCCAGGCGATGCCCGGTGATTCACCCGATGTCATCCCCGGTGGCTACATGTGGGAGTGCCCGAACCTGCTCACGTTGCAGGACTCCGGGACCGGGGAGCGCCTGGATGTGCTCGTCTTCTGTCCGCAGGGTCTCGAGCCGGTGACCGTCGACGGCGTCACCCACTACGCCAGCTCCGACCAGTGCGGCTACCTCGTCGGACGGATGCGCGGCACCACCTTCGAGGTGGTGCGTGGATTCAGCGAACTCGACCACGGACATGAGTTCTACGCCCCACAGGCCGTGGTCACGACCGAGGGTGACCGTGCTGTCCTCGTCGGCTGGATGGGGCTGCCCGGGCAGGACGACCAGCCGACGCTGGCCGACGGCTGGGTGCACTGCCTCACGGTGCCCCGGGTGCTGAGGCTGTGTGACCGTGGCCTGTACCAGGAGCTGTTCCTGCCCCCGCAGGACACCGAACCGGACGGTACCTTCGGCCGCACGACCACCCTGCGGCGGCAATTGGGGACGACGCCTGCCCACCTGCGCGTGGACACCGGTCCTACGTCCGGGGTCGAGATTCTCTGGGAACCCGGGCACCTGACGGTGGCTCGAGGCGATGACACCAGGACAATGGCCTGTCCGCCCGGTGAACTCACCGTCCTCGTCGACGCCTCCACGGTGGAGTTGACCGCCGGTGGCGGAGCAGTGGCCTGCGCCCTGCGCTCTTTCCCTGAGCCCGCATCCCGACCTGTCAGCTAACTCATGCCCGGCTCACCGACGCAGGATGCTCTCATCCTCGAGATGCCCGATCTCGCGGTCACCCACCTCGTCCTCCAACTCAACCAACAGCGAGGCAGCCCGTCCCACGTCCTCACACGCTGAATGTGCCTCGGGAATAGTGCCTACGATCGTCGCGACGAGGATCTCATCGGAGTCCTCCTGCACGGCCGCACGCGTCCCGTAACAACTGGTGGTCCCCGCCGTGAAATGCACCCGGAGACTCGTCGCTCCGACCTCCTCGACGGACTCCCACTGGACGATGCGCTCGTCGGTCATGTCATCACGCGGTTCATCGTCACCCGCGTCCGTTACGGAGCCCGACCCGCCTCCCTGGTCGTTCCGATTCTCCACAGAACATCCGAGCAGCAATGCGGGAAGCAGCAACACTGACAGGCATTTGAGGCGGGACATTTTTCACTCCGTAGGGATTGCGGTTCGCTACACTCACTGCAGTTCCTTGTGAGCCACACTACCTACTTTTGCTGGCAACACAATGGCTCGGTCACGAACCATTCCTGCAGCCAGACAGCGCACTAACGGTACCTAACCTGCGCTGCGGCGAGGAGTCTGCAGAGAGACCTGAACAGGCCGTGCGCCAGGCGACATGAGCGAAATAACGTGATGGACTTGACAGACTAAGCGGTCTACTGGTTACCTTGGGCGCGAAGCAGTCGACGAGAGTCGAGTTCCCCTCCTGGAGCCCCGGACGAGGTGGAACCTGCGGTGATGAACCGCAGCATGTGGTCTGCCGTTCACGGTCGTCATCAGCGCTAACCGCGTCTCCGACGCGAGCACCGTGTCCGCGCGTTCCCGGGGCGTACCCCGAGGCGCGGCTAGAACTCTTCTAGGGCCCCACATGTGACTCACCGGCCGACGGCGAGAACCGTACATCCACATGTGAAGGATCATTTGTGACCGCACAGATCAACGCCACCGTCGCCGGGGTTCCGCGCATCGGCCCGAAGCGCGAGCTGAAGAAGGCCCTCGAGACCTACTGGAAGGACGCGTCCACAGGACGCAACCTGGCCACCGTCGCCACCCAGCTGGTCAACCAGCAGGCCGACAACCTCACCCAGGCCGGCCTCGACTCCGTGCCCACCATCGGCCGTAGCTTCTACGACTCGATGTTGGACACCTCCGCCCTCCTCGGCGCCCTGCCGACCCGCGTCGCCGACATCGACGACCACGGCAACGACGGACTCCCCGCCTACATCGACCGGCTCTTCACCGCCGCCCGCGGCACCGCCGGCCTGCCCGCCAGCGCGATGACCAAGTGGTTCGACACCAACTACCACTACATCGTCCCGGAGCTCGCCGCCGACACCGAGTTCCGTCTCGACGACGCCGCCCTGCTCGCCGACCTCGGCGACCAGGTCACCCGCGGCACCGTCGCGCGTCCGGTCATCATCGGCCCGCTGACCTACCTGGCGCTCGCCCGCACCACCGACGGTTCGGACGCCCTGGCCCACCTCGAGGAGATCTTCGAGGCCTACGCCCGCCTGCTGCCGCGCCTGGCGGACCGCGGTGCCACCTGGGTCCAGTTCGACGAGCCCTACCTGGTCACCGACGTGGACAAGGACGACGCCCGCAAGGCCGACCTCCTGGCCCGCACCCGCGCCGGCTACGAGAAGCTCGTGGCCGCCGCCGGCGAGACCAACCTGCTGGTCCAGACCTACTTCGGTGACGGCGACCTGGCCGTCAAGACCCTCTCCGGCATCGGCATCGCCGCCTTCGGCGTCGACCTCGTGACTGGACGCACCGACGAGCGTCAGGCCGACGACACCAACGTCGCCGACGCCGACCTGCTTCCGTCCTGGACCGGCGACGAGGAGATCCTCGCCGGCGTCGTCGACGGACGCAACATCTGGCGCACCGACCTGGCCCGCGCCCTGGACACCCTCAAGGCCCTCGCCGCACGCGGCCCGGTCGGCGTGTCCACCAGCTCCTCCCTGCTGCACGTCCCCTACTCCCTCGCCCAGGAGACCAGCCTCGACGACGACTCCGAGCTGCGCAGCTGGCTCGCCTTCGGCGCCGAGAAGGTCGCCGAGGTCGCCGTCCTGTCCCGCCTGCTCAACGGCACCGAGACCGAGGACGACAAGGCCGCCGTCGCCGAGGCGGAGAAGGCCGTGGCGTCCCGCCGCGCCTCCGAGCGCACCCGCAACAGCGCGCTGCGCACCCGCACCGACGCCGTCACCGACGCCGACCGCAGCCGCAACCCCTTCGACCAGCGCCGCGAGGTGCAGGACAAGGAGCTCGGCCTGCCGCCGCTGCCGACGACCACCATCGGCTCCTTCCCGCAGACCACCGAGATCCGCCAGGCCCGCGCCAAGCTGCGCAAGGGTGACTTCACGCCCGAGCAGTACCACGAGGCCATGGTCAACGAGATCAAGGACGTCGTCGACCGCCAGGAGGCCCTCGGCCTCGACGTGCTCGTCCACGGCGAGCCCGAGCGCAACGACATGGTCCAGTACTTCTCCGAGCAGCTCGAGGGCTACCACTCCACCGACCTGGCGTGGGTCCAGTCCTACGGTTCGCGTTGCGTGCGCCCGCCGATCCTCTTCGGCGACGTGACCCGCCCGGAGCCCATGACCGTCGACTGGTTCAAGGTCGCACAGTCCTTCACCGACAAGCCGGTCAAGGGCATGCTCACCGGCCCGGTCACCATGCTCGCCTGGTCCTTCGTCCGCGACGACCAGCCGCTCGGCGCCACCGCCGACCAGGTCGCCCTGGCCCTGCGCGACGAGATCTCCGACCTCGCCGATGCCGGCGCGAAGATCATCCAGGTCGACGAGCCCGCCATCCGCGAGCTGCTGCCGCTGCGTGCCTCCCAGCAGCCCGCCTACCTGGCCTGGGCCGTGGGCTCCTTCCGCCTGGCCACCGCCGGTGCGCAGGACGCCACCCAGATCCACACCCACATGTGCTACTCCGAGTTCAACGAGCTCATCGGCACCGTGGGTGACCTGGACGCCGACGTGACCTCCATCGAGGCCTCGCGTAACGGCATGCGTGTGCTGCACGCACTGCGCGACTCCGGCTTCGAGCTGGGCGTGGGCCCGGGCGTGTGGGACATCCACTCCCCGCGTGTCCCCGACCAGGGCGAGGTCGACACGCTGCTGGCCGAGGCACTGGAGGCCGTCCCGGCCCGCCAGCTGTGGGTCAACCCCGACTGCGGTCTGAAGACCCGCGGCTGGGACGAGACCACCGCCTCGATCAAGGTGCTCGTCGCCGCGGCCGAGAAGGCCCGCGCCAGCGTCAACGCCTAAGCACCGCCGCACCACAGCAGCACCGTCTGAGCGCTGCAACGCAGCAACCTCGGAGGTTGGTCATCCCGACCCCCGGGGTTGCTGCCTTATGCTGTAGACATCCTCGGCTTCCCCAACCTCCCCCACGACACGTGAAGGACACGACGGTCCCATGACGAACAACCCGAACCCCAACCCCTACGACGGCGTCCCGTCCTACGGGTCCTACAACAACGACCCCTACGGCCAGGACCCCAACAACCTGGTGCCGAACCCGCGCCCCGGCGCCGGCCGCCGGCTGGGCGCGACGCTGATCGACGGCGTCATCATCGGAATCATCGCGACTGCAATCACCTCTCTGCTGGGCATCGAAACTGCCTCACTCGAGCCTGGCCCGATGTTCACGTCGAGTCTGATCTCCCTGATCGTCTGGTTCATCGCCCGTGTCGGCAGCGAGGTCGCGTGGGGCGCCACCCCGGGCAAGCGACTGCTGGGTATGAAGGTCGTCACCGCCGCCGGCTCGAACCCGGACGCCGTCTCCTCCCTGAAGCGTAACTCCTGGTACGCCGCACAGATCATCCCCTTCATCGGATTCTTCGTCTACCTCGGCCTCGCGATCTTCATCGGCGTCAAGATCTCCAACGACCCGGAGAAGCGCTCCTGGTTCGACAAGTTCGGCGGCCTCAGCGTGATCCGCACCTCGTAGTACCCCGGGATACTCGGTGTCCGGACCTCACGGCCCGATCACTTCCTCAAGACCCCCGGCATATTGATGGTTCTCCCCTTGGGCAACCAACAATATGCCGGGGGTCTGATGCGTTCATCCGCCACCGCAGGTCAGCCACCGACCTTGATCATCCTCGCGATCCCGACAGCGACGGCCCCGAGCAATACAGCGAGCCAGGGCACGATCAACAAGGTTGCGTTCACCCCGGCCACGACGGAGAGTACAAGGCTCGCGAAGATCCCGGTACATCCGAGGTTCGTCCACACCATCATCTGTTCGCCGATGCGGTAGAGCGACTGTGCGTTAGCCTCGGTCACCTCCCTCGGATAATTGAACAGCCGGGGACGCCGCGACAACCAGTCAAGCGCTCCCACCAGGAGCAGCAACACCCCGGCCATGATCAGGAGCGAGTACTTCGGTCCCCAATCGTCGGCCTGTCCCAGCCCATTGAAATGCGTCGGGACGGTGGTTGGCATCGACGGGTACATGGCTAGCGTCAGCACCGCGGTGACGACCGCGGCGACGCCCGTGACACGACGTAGCCACACAGTGACCTGTCCTGTTACATACGTACGTTCCGGTCTCGACGAACTACCGAACAACAGTGCTTCACCTCAAAAATTTCACGGCATTCCCCTCTACAAACTACAGGTGAGCAGGAGCGCAGGCGCATGGTCGCCTCCACACCCACACCGCCGGCGAATCATTCAGGCGGCAGCGTAATCCCCTGCAATCGCCAACCGTCCGCGCTAGGCTGGCTTCAGCACCGCACCGTGGTTGCTGGGCGCGTCCGGTCTTCCGGGGTGTTCCCGATTGAACTGGTGCGGACCGCTACGGTAACGCCTGACCAGGCGGGGGTTCGAGTCCCCACACTCCTTGAATGGGTTGCCGTCGCGCGGAACACTTTCGGCAGGAGCCTGCGGCCCGGCCCGATCCCGCACCCTGCTTGATCCAGGGTGCGGGGGACGCCCCGGTGCCCCGCCCCCGCCGGACCCGCCCGGCGGCAACCCCTCCAACTTTCCTCGACAACCACGGTGATCACATGGGTTTCCTCCGCTCCCGCCGGAACACGTCCGGCGCGTCCTTCTACATGCCCCTCTCCAACGCCACGGGGTGGCAGCCGTGCACGCTGCGCTCGCCCGTCGCCCTGCCGGGCCACGCCGTCCTGCGGCAGCGGGAAGGACGCATCGAGCGGTTGGACGCCCGGGCCGTCGCGCGTCCCGGCGACCGTTTCCGCCAGGTCGACCGCCGTCGCCGGCTGATCACCGTGCACCCGCAGACCGTCCCCACGTCCGACGCCCTTCCGGTGACCCTCACCCTGGCGATGTCGGTGCACACCGTGGACCCGGTCACCTACGTCTCCGCCGCGCAGGGCCCCGACGAGGAGATCTACCTCGCCGCCCAGATCGCGCTGCGTGAACTCGTCGCCACCCTGCCGCTGGAGGACTTCGCCGGCTCGCGCATCGACCTGTCGCCCGTGCAGGACGCCCTCGGCGACACCGCCGCGTCCGTCGGCGTGGCCGTCGACTCCGTCCTGCTCAAGGACGTCAGCCTGCCCGCCGAGTACTCCTCGGCACTGCAGGAGGCCGTGGTGTCCAAGGTCCTCGCCGAGAATGACCTGGAGCGCGCCCGCAACGAGGTCAAGACCACCCGCGCGCGTCTGGCCAGCGCGAAGGTGCTGGAGCAGAACCCCGTCCTGGCGAGGATCCGCATGCTCGAGGCCCTGCCGCAGGGCTCGACGATCGAGGTCCGCCCCGACCAGGTGTAGTCCCCCGTCCCTCCCCCGGGAACTACTGTGGAGGCACAGGACGGTCCGGAGGTCCGCGATCCCCACGTCGGCTGACTACCGCGCGTGCGCTCACCCCGGTCGTCCCAGGCAGAAGCACCAGTCGAGCTTGAGAAGAGCTGCTGTGCTCCACGACTTGAGACGAGGGACGACTCCCATGAAGATCGCGTTGTTCGCGACATGCATCGTCGACGCCATGTATCCCGAGGTGGCGAAGGCGACCGTCGACATCCTGGAACGGCTGGGGCACCGGGTGGTGTTCCCGGAGCGTCAGGCCTGCTGCGGCCAGATGCACATCAACTCCGGCAAGTTCACCGACGCCTACCCGGTGGTCCGCAACCACGTGCGTGCCTTCGAGGACGCCGACTGGGACTACGCCATCGCCCCCAGCGGCTCCTGCGTGGCCTCGCTCGGCCACCAGCACCCGATGATCGCCGACTACAACGGCGACGCCGACCTGGCGTCCCGCGCCACCGGCATCGCCGAGCGCACCTACGAACTGTGCCAGTTCCTCACCGACGTCGAGGGCGTCACCGACGCCTCCGCGCAGCTCGGCAGCTGGTTCCCGCACACGGTGGCCTACCACCCGTCCTGCCACGGCATGCGCCTGCTGCGCCTCGGCGACCGGCAGCGCGACCTACTGGCCTCCGTGGACGGCCTGGAGCTGCGCACCATCGGCAACGAGGACATCTGCTGCGGTTTCGGCGGCACCTTCTCCGTGAAGAACCCGCAGGTCTCCGGCGCGATGCTCGGCGACAAGGTCGAGGCGGTCATCTCCACCGGCGCCTCGGTGTGCACCGGCGGCGACGTGTCCTGCCTGATGCACATCGGCGGCGGGCTGTCGCGCACCGGACGCCTCGTGCCCGGCGAGGGACGCGTCCCCTCCGCGGTGCACCTGGCGCGGATCCTGGCGTCCACCAGGGAGAACCCGCTGCTGCTGGAGGACCAGGGCGCCACGGTCACCGGAGGTGAGCTGCGATGAGTTCACACACCGTACTGGGCATGCCCACCGTCCCCGGCCACGGCAACCTGCTGGAGACCCACCCCTTCCCCGAGGTCGCCGAGCACGAGCTCGGCAACGTGCAGATGCGCGGCAACCTGCAGCACGCCACCCAGACGATCCGTGGCAAGCGGGCCGCCCGGGTGGACGAGATGCCGGACTGGCAGGCGCTGCGCGACGCCGGCTCCGCCGTCAAGCAGGACGTGATGTCGCGTCTGCCCGAGCTGCTCCAGCAGTTCGAGGAGGCGTTCACCGCGCGCGGCGGCCACGTCCACTGGGCACGCGACGCCGAGGAGGCCAACCGCATCGTCGAGGGCCTCATCAAGGAGAACGCCCCGCTCACCGAGGACGGCGTGCGCGAGGTGATCAAGGTCAAGTCCATGGCGACCCAGGAGATCGGGCTCAACGAGTACCTTGAACCGCGCGGCGTCAAGGCCTTCGAGACCGACCTCGCCGAACTGATCGTGCAGCTCGGCGGCGACAAACCCAGCCACATCCTGGTCCCGGCGATCCACCGCAACCGCGACGAGATCCGCCGCATCTTCCTCAACGGCATGGAGGACGTCGACCCCGACCTCGACAACAACCCCGAGCACCTCGCCGAGGCGAGCCGGCGTCACCTACGCCGCAAGTTCATGGAGACCAAGGTGGCGATCTCGGGCGCCAACTTCGGCATCGCCGAGACCGGCACCCTGTCCGTGGTCGAGTCCGAGGGCAACGGGCGCATGTGCGTGACCCTGCCGGAGACGCTGATCACGGTGATGGGCATCGAGAAGCTGCTGCCGTCCTTCCAGGACCTGGAGGTGTTCATGCAGCTGCTGCCGCGCTCCTCCACCGGTGAGCGGATGAACCCCTACAGCTCCTTCTGGACGGGCGTGACCCCGGGCGACGGCCCGCAGAACGCCCACGTGATCCTGCTGGACAACGGGCGGACCCGGGCGCTGGCCGACGAGAACGGGCGGCAGGCCCTGCACTGCATCCGGTGCTCTGCCTGCATGAACGTGTGCCCGGTGTACGAACGCGCCGGCGGCCACGCCTACGGATCGGTGTACCCGGGCCCCATCGGTGCGATCCTCACTCCTTTGCTCACCGGGGTGGACGAGTCCGCGAACGGCTCGTTGCCCTACGCGTCCTCGCTGTGCGGCTCCTGCTACGACGCCTGCCCGGTGAAGATCAACATCCCGGAGATGCTCACGCGTCTGCGCAACGAGGACCAGGAGGTCAACCACGGCGGACCGGTGCCGTCCACGCAGCTGGACGCGGCGTTGGACGGCGCGAAGTGGCTGATGAGCGACGGCCGACGCATGGGCCTGGCCGAGCGCGCACTGCCGCTGGTGCACAAGGTCACCCCGTCGTCCGGGATGACCTCGCTGCCCGGTGTCGCCGGGATGTGGACCAGCTCGCGCGACATCCCCCAACCACCGGCGGAGTCCTTCCGCAGCTGGTTCCGCAAGCACGAGAAGGAACAGAAGGAGACCGACCGGTGACTGATTCACGCAATGACGCCCGTACCGAGGTGCTGGCCCGTGTGCGCTCCTCGCTGGGGCTCCGCGACGGGCAGGACAGTGCCGGGACGGTGGACGTGCCGCGTGCCTACCGCAGGACGGGGACGCTGGATGCTGCCGGCCTCGTCGACCTGCTGGTCGACCGGCTCGAGGACTACGACGCCACCGTGACGCGCTGCGACGGCACGTCCGGGGAGATCGCCGGGGCCGTCCGCCACTTCCTGGACAAGGCCGGCGAGAACACCGCCGACCACCGTGTCATGGTGCCCGCCGCCCTCGACCACGACTGGGTGTCCACCCTGGACGCCGAGATCCTCGACGACTCCACCGAGGCCCCGGTGGGACTCGACGAGATGAACGACGTGTCCGCCGTGGTGACGTCCTCGGCGGTGAGCGTGGCGGACACCGGCACGATCATGCTGGTCGGCCCGGAGTCCGGACGCCGCGCGACGACCCTGGTCCCCGACCACCACGTCGTGGTGGTCAAGGTGGCCGACATCGTGGAGATCGTCCCCGAGGCGATCACCAGGCTGGTCAGCGAGGGGTTCGACGACCACCCGGTCACGATGGTCTCCGGACCGAGCGCGACCGTGGACATCGAGCTGATCCGTGTGCAGGGTGTGCACGGTCCGCGCACGCTGGACGTGGTGATCGCCGGCTAGCGTCCCGCCGCGGCGCACCAGTGGTGCACCTGTGGCACCCAATGCGAGACAGCAACCCCGGAGGTCGGTGTGACCGACCTCCGGGGTTATTGTCTCGCAGTTCCTGATCAGGCGAACCGGGCACCGCGTCCGAAACCACGGCCGAAGCCCTGGCCGAAGTCACGGCCCGTCATGCCCATGCGCAACATCGCCATCCGGCCCATCTCGGCGCGCGGATCCATCCCGTGCTCCTCGAAGCCCTCAGCGCCATTCGGGATGTCGCCGGCCTCACGGTCGCACCACTCGGCACGGTCCTCGTCGGGACGCTCACCACCACGACCGCCGCGACCACCACGCCGGCCCCGTCCACCGTGTCCGCCACGACCGCCGTGGCCACCGAATCCGGGCTCGCCGCCGAAGGGGTGCGGACCGCCGAAACCACGGCCCCGACCGTCGCCGCCACCTTCGCCGCGGAAGTCGCCCCGGAAATCGTCGGGGAACTTCGCACGCACCGCGTCCGACACCCGGTCCAGCAGCTCGCCGAACTGGTCGCGCTCCTCCTCGGACAGCACGTCGAAGGGATCCTCCATCTCCTGGAAGCCTGACTCCGCAGTCCTGCCCTCCTCGGTGATCTCGACGTTGAAGGTGCGACGGTCGGTCTCGTCACGCTTGCGCTCCACGAGCCCGGCGGACTCGAGCTTGCCGAGCAGCTCGCTCAGCGACTGGGGACGAACACCCAGCATGTATGCAAGTTCACGCTGCGGCATCGGGCTACGCAGGGTCAGGATGCGCAGCACCCTGCCCTGACCGGCGCGCATTCCGCCGAATGCCCGGCCCCCGCGACCCATCATGTCCATACGCCGCAGCATCATGGCGAGGTGGGTGAGGCGGTCGGCGAGATCCGGGGACGCCGTAATGTTCGCTGCGTTCTCGGTGTTCTCGGTCATGTCTTCCATGTCCACTCCTTGAGTTGATGCGGTACCTGTTGTTCAGGTACCTGCTGATGTAGATACTACGCAGGTACCTGACAATGTCAAGCGGTACCTTCGCATCTCCTCTTTGCGCAGGCAGCAACCCCAGGGGTTGGTGCCACCATCCCCTGGGGTTGCTGTCTCATCGAGCCGCCGCGGTCACCACCGCGATCCTCACCGCGGGCACATGGGTCAGTCCTCCACGAATCCCTCGTCGCGCAACCAGTCCCAGGCCACGTCGACGGGTTCCTCGCCGTCCACGTCGATCCGGGCGTTGAGGTCGATCAAGGTCTCGTCCTCCAGTTTCTCCGAGACCGGGCCGAAGAGGTCGGCGATCTGCGGGTACTCGTCCATGAGCCCCTCGGCCACCACCGCCGAGAGGTTGTACTTCGGGAAGAACTGCTTGTCGTCCTCGAGGATCTGCAGGTCCAGCGCCTTGATCCGGCCGTCGGTGGTGAACACCTCGCCGAAGTTGCAGGTGCCACCGGCCGTCGCCGCGTAGATCGCACCGGTGTCCATCAACGACTGGTCGACGTCCGCCGGGGTCAGCCCGTAGGCCTCGAGCATCGGGATCAGGCCGTCGTTACGGTTGGCGAACTCCGACTCCACGCACAACGTGCGCTCGGCACGCGGCACCTCAGCCAGGTCGGAGAGCGTCTCCACCCCGAGTTCCTCGGCGACCGGACGGGTCGTGGCGAAACCGTAGGTGTTGTTCATCGGCGCCGGCGGCAACCAGACCAGCCCGTTCTCCTTCTCCTCGTCACGGACCGCCTCGTACTGCTTCTGCTCGTCCGGGATGGGGTCGTCGTGGTTGAGGTAGGTGGTCCAGGCACTGCCGGTGTACTCCCACTGCATGTTCACGTCGCCCTCGACCATGGCCTGACGTGCACTGGAGGATCCGGGAATATTGGTGAGGTCCTTGACGTCCGCCCCGGCGGACTGGAAGAGGATCACCGCCATCTTGCCCAGCAGGACCTGCTCGGTGAAGTTCTTCGAACCCACCGCCACCGTGGCACCGGAGAGGTCGACGTCCTCCACGTCGCCGGCGAGCGTGCCGGTGGGACTGTAGCCGCCGGCGGTGCCCAGGCCACAGGCCGTGGCGAGCACCGCGGAAAGCGCGGTGACCAGGGCGAGGACCTTGACACGGAGGCCCCGGAAGGCACGGAAGCCACGGTGGCCGCGTGGTGCGGCGCGTTCAGTCATGGTGGTCATGGCTCAGAGTCCCTTCGGGGTCAGCGCGACTTCGAGCAGCCGGCCCACCCATTCGACCATCAGGGCCAGCAGGGCGATGAGGATCGCGCCCGAGACCAGGACGTTGAAGCGGTAGAGCGTGATGCCCGTCTGGATCAGTGCACCGAGGCCACCGGCGTCGATGAAGGTGGCGAACGCGCCGGCACCGACCAGCAGGACCAGCGCGGTCCGCGCACCGGTCATGATCACCGGCAGCGCCATGGGGAACTCCACGCGGAAGAGCACCTGCACCGGGGACATCCCCATGCCGCGGGCCGCCTCCACGAGCTGGCGGTCCACACCGGTCAGCCCGGCGACCGTGTTCGCCAGCACCGGCAGGAAGGCGTAGATGCTCAGCGAGAGCACCGCCGTGGGGGTGCCGAAACCCAGCCAGATCGCCAGCAGCACGATGACACCGATGACCGGCGCGGACTGGCCGATGTTGCCGATCAGCGTGGTCAACAGCGAGAGGATGCGGGAGCGTCGGCGGGTGAGCAGCACCCCGACGGGCACGGCCGTGGCCAGCACGATCACCGCACACATCACCACCAGGACGATGTGCTCACGCGCCATGGTCGCCACACTGCCCCACGCCAAGGCGCGGGTCTCGACGTCCCCCAGGTCGGCGGTCTGCCGCCAGGTCACCCAGCCGAGGAAGACGACCGCGACCAGGACGGGGATGCCGATGATGAGGAGTTTGTCCTCCCCGGAGAGCCTGCGCAGCATGTCACCCCACCCCGTCCGAGTTGAGCTTGCGGGTGTAGTCGGTCACGCTCTCGTAGAAGATCACGCCGACGTAGCGGCCACGTTCGGTGACCATCGCACCGCCGTGGCTGGAGACCAGCATCGAGTCCAGGGCGTCGTTCACCGTGGAGCGCCGCTCCACGGTGGTCTCCAGGTCGATGCCCGGACGCGGGACGGTGCCGGCGCCCTGCAGGGCGCGCAGCCAGACCCAGTCGTGGGGACGTCCCCGGTCGTCGAGGATGATCACGCTGTCCTCGCCCGCGGCGTGCACCCGCTCGACGACCGACGCGGCGTCCTCCCCGATGGTGCAGGTCGGGAACTCGTCGAAGCCCACGTCGTCCACCCGCAGCAGCGAGAGCTGCTTGAGCTTGGAGCCGGAGCCGACGAAGTCGGCGACGTAGTCGTCCGCCGGGTTGCCGAGGATCTGGTCCGGGGTGTCGTACTGGGCGATGCGGGCGTGCTCCTTGAGCACGAGGATACGGTCGCCGAGCTTCACCGCCTCGTCGATGTCGTGGGTGACGCACACGATGGTCTTGTGCAGCTCGGCCTGCAGGCTGATCATCTCGTCCTGCAGCCGTTGCCGGGTGATCGGGTCCACCGCGCCGAAGGGCTCGTCCATCAGCAGGACGGGCGGGTCGGCGGCGAGACCGCGGGCCACGCCGACGCGCTGCTGCTGCCCGCCGGAGAGCTCCCGGGGGAAGCGGGCGCGGTAGACCGACGGGTCGAGGCCGACGAGGTCGAGCAGTTCGTCGACCCGGGCGGTGATGCGTTTCTTCTCCCACTTGAGTAGCCCGGGGACCAGTCCGATGTTCTGCGCGACGGTCATGTGCGGCAGCAGGCCACCGCCCTGGATCACGTAGCCGACGTTGCGACGCAGCTCGGTGGGGTTCTTCTTCGTGACGTCCTCGCCGCCGATGCTGATCACCCCGTCCGAGGGCTCGATCAGCCGGTTGATCATCTTCAACGAGGTCGTCTTCCCGCAGCCGGACGGCCCGACGAACATGACGGTCTCGCCCGCGGGGATCGTGAGGTTCAGGTCCTCCACCGCGGCGGCGTCCTGCCCGGGGTAGCGCTTGGTGATGCCGGAGAGTTCGATCTCGGCGCCGGAGTTCTGTCGGTCGTTCGTCATGCGCGGATCCCCTTCGAGGTCGTGAGTCGGCCCAGCAGGACGAGGACGGCGTCCAGGATCAGCGCGACGATCACCACGCCGATCGTCCCCACCAGGGTGTAGTACAGAGCGTTGGCGCTGCCGAACTGGCTCAGACCGGTGAAGATGTACCCGCCGAGCCCGGGGCCCAGCGCGTAGGCGGCGATCGCCGCGACACCCATCGACATCTGCGCGGAGACCCGCACGCCGGTGAGGATCACCGGCCACGCCAGCGGGAGCCGCACCCGCAGGAAAATCGCGGGGGAATTCATCCCCTGACCGCGGGCGGCCTCGATGAGTTCCGCCGGGACACTCTGCAACCCGACAATCGCATTACGCAGAATCGGGAGGGTGGCGAAGAAAACCACGATGAAGACCGAGGGAAGCGTGCCGATTCCCACCAACGGAATCACCAGGCCGAGCAGGGCCAACGACGGAATCGTCAACCCGATGGCCGAAAGCGCGTTCGCGACCGGGGTCAGACCACGGTAGTTCGTCACGACGACGGCGATGACCAGTGCAATCACGGTGGCGAGGATGATCGCCTGCACGACCAGACTCGCATGCTGGTAGGAGCGGAACAGAATGTCGGTCCACCGTGAGGAAATGAATTCATTCACTGGGTCACGTCGCTTCGTCGTCGGTATGGGATTTTCAGTAGCCTTGAGTGGTGTACGTCACAGACGAACAACGATAGGCCAGCGCACAACCCCGTGCAACCCGGCGCATTTCCCCGATCGGCCCGTCCCGGCGAAATTCACCGCGCTAATGCCGGAAAACCCCGGCTCATGACCGGCGTCGCAGACCCGATCACGGGAGCGCCGCGCGGCGTAGGATTCTCCCCGCCCGCCTGCCGCGGGGCCGATCACGACCATCCCCCCCCGGAGAAGGAGACGACCGCCGTGCCCGAGTACCCCCGGAACCTGCGCCGAAAGGTCCGCGTCCGCCGCGCACTCAACAACAAGACCTACGCGGCCTTCGCCCTCGTCGCCGCGACCGTCGCCGCGTTGGTCTGGGCCAACGTCGGCACCAGCTACGACACCGTGTGGGGCACGGAGGTGGGGTTCACCGTCGGGAACTTCTCCTTCAACCTCGAGTTCAGTGACTGGGTCGACGAGGGCCTCATGGCCTTCTTCTTCCTCATGGTCGGACTCGACGTCCGCCGTGAACTCACCCTCGGCGAACTGCGCACGCGGGAGCGGGCGATCCTCCCCGTCGTCGCCGCGGTCGGCGGGCTGATCGTGCCGGCCCTGATCTTCCTGGCCGTCACCCACGGCGAGGACTACTCGTCAGCCTGGGGGTCGGTGATCTCCACCGACACCGCCTTCGCCCTCGGCATGCTGGCCCTGATCGGGCCGCGCAATGCGCCGCGCCTGCGGATCTTCCTGCTGGCCCTGGCCGTGGTGGACGACATCGGCGCACTGTCGGTCATCGCCGTGTTCTACACCGACGAGCTGAACGTGGGGGCGTTGCTGCTGGGCCTCCTGGGCCTGGTCGGCATCTGGTTCCTGCAGCGCGCGCACATCTGGCGGGTCCTGCCCTACGCCGTGCTCGGCGTGTACACCTGGGCGTGCTTCTTCACCGGCGGCGTGCACGCCACGTTGGCCGGTGTGCTGATCGCCCTGCTCCTCCCGGTCTACCCTCCGCGCCGGTCGGACATGGCGATGGCGTCCACGGCGTTCCACCTTTTCCGGCAGGCGCCGCAGCCCGACATCGCCCGCAACGTCCGCTCGGTGGTCGCCTACACCGTGCCGCTGAACCAGCGGTTGTCGGACGTCCTGCCGCCGTACGTGAACTTCCTGGTGGTGCCGCTGTTCGCGCTGGCCAACGCGGGCGTGGCGCTGAGTTCGGACGCCTTGGGAGACGCCTTCACCTCGAAGCTGACCTGGGGCGTGGTGCTCGGCCTCGTCGTCGGCAAGGCCGTCGGCATCACCGTGGCGTCCTTCCTCGTCCTGCGGTTCATCCCGTCGGCCAGGCTGCCCGGTCTCGACCTGCCCCGCATCGCCGGCGCCGGTGTGCTCTCGGGCATGGGCTTCACCATCTCGCTGCTGGTCGTGGGCCTGGCGATCCCCGACGAGACGCACGCCGACCAGGCGCGCGTGGGCGTGCTGCTGGCGTCCGCCATCGCACTGCTCCTCGCCTGGGTGGTGTTCCGCCTCGGCGACCGCGCCCGGCCGCTGCCGGTGCCCGCCGGCACCTCGCTCACCAGGGCGGTCTCGCCGGAGGGCGACCACGTGCGTGGCCCGAAGGACGCCCCGGCGAGCATCGTCGTCTACGCCGCGATGAACCTCACCTACCGGCACGACACCGCCGACGCGCTGCTCGACGTGCACCGCAAGTACGGTGACGAGCTCCAGCTCGTGCTGCGTCACCACACGACGTCGGACGCGTCGCTGACCGCGGCGCTCGCGCTCGAGGCGGCCGGGGCGCAGGGACGTTTCTGGGACATGCACGACGAACTGACCAAGGTCCGTGGCGAGATCGACAACGACGCCGTGCGGGAGTCTGCCACGACCATCGGTCTGGACGTGGAGGAGTTCGAGGAGAGGATCTCCCGCCAGGTCGACGTGAGCCGGGTCGACGACGACAACCTCGACCTGGAGGACGCCGACGTGGGCTCCGAACCGGTCGTGTACGTCAACGGTTCACGCTTCGACGGCCCGCTGAACGGCCTCGCCCTGGCTGTGCAGGTACGGAAGGTGCTGGACGGGAAGGCAGTGCCCTCACGGTAGTGACCGCGGGGAACGGAACCCGCCGCCGCTCCGTTTGGTTTTTCACTCATGTAAAGTACCAACCATGAGAATCCTGACACTCCCGGGCGACGGCATCGGCCCGGAGATCACCACCGCCACCCTCGACGTCCTGCACCACCTCGACACCACCCGCGACCTGGGCCTGCAGGTCGAGCAGGACACCGTCGGCCTGGCCTCCCTCGCCGCCGAGGGCACCACCCTGCCGCCCCGCGTCCTCGAGCGCGTCCCGCAGGTCGACGGCGTGATCCTCGGCCCGGTGTCCCACTACGACTACCCGCCGGCGTCCGAGGGCGGCGTCAACCCCTCCGGGGCCCTGCGCACCACCTTCGACCTCTACTCCAACCTGCGGCCGTGCCGCACCCGCCCCGGCCTGGCGCAGCTGTCCGTGCTGCGCGACCCGATGGACCTGGTGATCGTGCGGGAGAACACCGAGGGCTTCTACGCCGACCGCAACATGGCCGCCGGCGGCGGCGAGTTCATGCCCGACGAGGACTCCGCCTTCAGCCTGCGCAAGATCACCGCCCACGCCAGCCGTCAGGTCGCCCGCGCCGCCTTCGACCTGGCCCGCACCCGCCGCGGCAAGGTCACCGCGGTGCACAAGGCCAACGTCCTGAAACTCACCGACGGCCTGTTCCTGCGCGAGGTCCGCGCGGTCGCCGCCGACTACCCGGACGTGGAGCTGGAGGAGCTGATCGTCGACGCCGCGGCCGCGCACCTCATCCGCCGCCCGCAGGAGTTCGATGTGCTGGTCACCACCAACATGTTCGGCGACATCCTGTCCGACGAGGCCTCGGAGCTCTCCGGCAGCCTCGGCCTCGCCGGCTCGTTGAACGTGGGCGCGGACATCGCCGTCGCCCAGGCGCAGCACGGCTCCGCCCCCGACATCCAGGACCGCGGCATCGCCAACCCCACCTCCCTGATCCTGTCGGCTGCGATGCTGCTCGACTGGTACGGGAACAAGAAGCACCGGCCGGCGTTGAGCGCCGCGGCCGCCGAACTCACCACCGCCGTCGACGCCGTCCTCGACGACCCCGCCACCCGCACCGGTGACCTCGGCGGAACGCTGGGCACCGCGGAGTTCGCCGCGGCGGTCACCGCACAGCTGGGCGACCGGCCCAACGACCGGTAGACGTCCCTACCTCCCCTTCTCCTCCGCGACCCCGCCGAGATGCTCACCGAGCAGGGCGGACGCCTCGGAGAGGCGTCCGTCCAGCACCAGGTCGGCGATCGCGACGTGCTCGGCGCAGCGCACCTGCGCGCGCGCCGGACGCAGCGTCCTGCGGTACTCCTGCAGGCGGCGCAGCCGGTTGACCCGCGCCACCGAGTCCACGAGGAAGGGGTTGTGCGCGCCGGCGACGAGCACCTCGTGGAAGCGGGAGTTCAGGTCGAACAGCTCCGGTACGCTCACCTGCGCCGCACGCCCGTCGGCCAGGGCGACCTGCTCGGCGCGGCGCGCCGTGAGTTCGGCGACGTCCACCCGGTAGCCGGGCTCCAGCAAGGCGGCGGGCTCCACGATCAGCCGGAAGCGGTGGCTCTGCCGGTAGGCGTCCGACGAGGTCAGCACCTCGCGGAAGCGCCACCCGTAGCCCGGCGCGGGTTCGGCCCACCCCTCGGACGCGATGCGGCGCAGCACCTGCTGCAGCTGCCCGGCGCCCAGGCCGTAGCGTCGCATCAGCGCGTTCTCGGTCACCTGCTCGCCCAGCTCCCCGTCGAGCCGGTCGCCGGCGATCGCGAGGTAGGCGGCCTCCTCCGGCCCCGCGTCCTGCCCGGCGGGCGGAAGCTGCGCGAGGACGTGGCCGCGGCCGTCGCGTCGCACCGTCCCGGCCTCCACGAGCAGCGCCAGCGCGGCACGCACCGGCGTGCGCGACACCCCCAGTTGCCCGGCCAGGTTGCGCTCCACCAGGCGGGTGCCCTCCACGGCACCGTTGCGCCGCAGGTCGTCGACGATACGGGTACTCAGCTGCTCGGCGAGCGGTGTCGCGTCCACTACAGCAGCGTGAGTTCCGGACGGGCGCCGGTGGCGTCGGTGCGGTCCAGGTGCGCGTACTCGTTGAACGACACCAGCTCCGCCCCCACGTAACCCGCCCGCGGGTCCCGCGGCTCGTCGGTGACCTTGATCACCGTCACCGAGGCGTTGTACACCCGCCCCATCAGCGGCGGGACGACCTGACGCGACAGGCCTGACACCGCCGCGGTGCAGGTGGCGATCACCCCGGCGGACGTGGCGACCACCGCACCACCGTCCTGGCGTGCGGATGCTGCGGCGCGGGTCAGTCCGCTGAGCACCGTGGCCCGGAACTGGCGGAAGCTCTCCCCGCCGACCCACTCCCCGATCGCGCCGGCGAGCACCTCGCGCATCACCGGGGCGGCGTCCGGTGCGTCCTCATCGTGCCCCGTCGCCGCCTTCAACCGCGCGGCGGTCTCCGGGTTGCGACGCAGCCACGGCACGACGACGGAGTCGGAGTCGAGCTCCTTCCACGCTGTGTCGGTGACAGGTTCGGCGGCCGGTTCGGTACCGTCCAGCGCCCGGGCGACGGCGGCGGCCGTGTCGTGCTGGCGGTGCAGCGGGCCGCAGATCACCGGCAAGCGTGGGCCACCGTCGAGACGACGGGCCAGGGCCTCGCCCACCGTCGCCGCCTGGCGTCGTCCCAGGTCGGTCAGCCCGTCGTACCGGCTCTGCACCGAGCGTTCGTCACCGGCACCGCCGTAACCGGACATCCCTGCGCCGGCCTGGCCGTGACGCACGAGGTAGATCAGTGCCATCGTTCGCTCCTGTCCCCGGCGGGCGGACCGCCGTCGGCATCTGCGCCACTGCCGGTTGAACAGTGGTTCACTGAGTTTTTCCCCAGGTTATACGATGCTGCGTTCACGAACGGGCCCGAGTCCCGCACCGTGTGCCGGAGCGGGGACGCCGCTACCCGCTGACCGGCACCCCGCGCAGGTCCTTGCGCAGGATCTTGCCGGTGCCGGACTTCGGGATCTCGTCGACGACCTCCACCATGCGGATCTTCTTGTACGGGGCGACCTGCTCGGCGACCCACGCGATCAAGGCGTCCTTGTCCACCGTGACCGGCTCCCCGTCGTGCACCTGGGCGACGACGAAGGCGCGCGGCAGCTCCTCGCCGTCCTCCTCACGGATGAAACCGACGACCGCGGCGTCGGCGACGTCCTCGTGCGTCATCAGCAACGCCTCGAGCTCCGCCGGGGCGACCTGGTAGCCCTTGTACTTGATCAGTTCCTTGGCCCGGTCGACCACGTACACGTTGCCCTCGTGGTCGTACTCCACCACGTCACCGGTGCGCAGCCAGCCGTCGCCGACGAGGGTGTTCTGTGTGGCCTCCTCGTTGTCGAGGTAGCCGAGCATGATCTGCGGGCCACGGACCCACATCTCACCGGAGTCGGACTTCTCGCCCGCGTTGCCGGGCGGCAGGATCTCGCCGAGGGCCTCGTCGGTGAGGTCCACGACCTTGCACTCGGTGTTCGCCACCGGCAGGCCGATGGACTCCAACGGGGTGGTGCCACGGATGCCGGTGTGGGTCACCGGGGAGGTCTCGGTCATCCCGTAGCCCTGCACCACCGTGACGCTGAGACGCTCCTGCACCGCCGCGGCGAGCGCGTGGTCCAGGGCGGCCGCGCCGGAGAGCAGGGTCTTGAGCTTGTCCAGGTCGTAGTCGTCGACCAGCGGGTGCTTCGCCAGCACCACGGCGATCGGCGGGGCCACGAAGGAGAAGTCGATGCCGTGCGCCTGGTGCAGCTCCAGGAAGGTCTTCAGGTCGAACGAGGGCATGGTCACCAGGTGCGCCCGGTTGGCCAGCGTGGTGTTGAGCACCGTGTTCATCCCGTAGATGTGGAAGAACGGCAGCACGGCCATCACCGAGGAGTTGCGGTCCTGCCCGTTCTCGGTGAGCTGCGGCAGGGTCTGCAGGATGTTGGCCACGAGGTTGGTGTGGCTCAGCCGCACGCCCTTGGGCACACCGGTGGTGCCCGAGGAGAACGGCAGGACGGCCACGTGGGACGCCGGGTCGATCGTCACCTCCGGGGCCGGGTGGCCCTGCTGCAGCATCGCCGCCAGGCCCTGCGTGCCGTCGGTGAGGTCGACGATCGCTTCGTCCGACAGCCCTGCCTTTCGGGCGCCGTCGGCGCCGTTGGGGCCGAGCATCTCGACGGTGAACAGCAGGGACGCCCCGGCGATGGTGACCTGCTTGGCCACGTCCTCGGCGGTGTTCAGCGAACCGACGGTGGTCACCGTCGCCCCGGCGCGCAGGATGCCGTGGAAGGCCACGACGAAGGCGTGGGTGTTCGGGCAGTGCAGGGCGACGACGTCTCCCACCCCCACCCCGCGGGCGGCCAGCGCCCCGGCGAAGAGGTCGACCTGCTGGCGCAGCTCACCGTAGCTCACGGTTACGCCGGTGGCGGAGTCCGTGACGGCCGGACGCTCCTCGTCGCCGGGTGCGAGGGTCCCGAAGACCTGGTCGTAGACGCTGATGTCGGGCACGTCGATGCGGGGGTAGGGACTCGCGACTGGCACGGTGGCTCTCCTGGTCTCTCGGCTCTCGCGTCGGCTCCCGGGACCACCGTGCGGTGGCCACGGTCACACTGTTGCGCTTTGAGGATCAAACTACCGTCCGAGGTCCCCCTCCCGCAGCGTATTCGGCCCACCCAGGACCTGCTCGGCGATGACATCCGTCAGTCGCATCCCTGACAGGTGGCCCTACCTGGGGGAAGTCACCGCCAGCAGAATCGGGGGCATGATTTCCGACACCATCGCAGACCTCTTCCAACGCTTCGCGGAGTACGCCGCCTCGGTGGAGCCCTGGCAGCAGTTCCTCGTGATCCTGCTCGCCGGTGCAGTGCCCTTCATCGAGTCCTACCTGGGCAGTTTCCTCGGCGTGGCCCTGGGGATCGAACCGTCGGCCGCCGTCGTCGCCACCGCTGTGCTGGGCAACGTACTCTCCACCTTCGCCCTGATCGCCCTGGCCGCCCGTGCCCGCCGTGCCACCACCTCGAGGCGCGGTGGCGAAAAGACAACGAGCAACCGCCAGCGGAAGATCGCCCGCTACGTCGAGAAACTCGGCGTGCCCGGCGTCTCCCTGCTGGGGCCGATCATCCTGGCCAGCCAGATCACCGGCCCCACGCTGGTGGCCCTGGGCGCGGACAAGCGGGCCGTCTACCTGTTCCAGGGCGTCGCGATCATCGCCTGGGGCGTGCTCTTCGGGTTCTTCGGCGACCTCGTCATCTCCTGGTACCTGTGACCGTGAGCGCAGAGGCGAACCGGGCGGACACCTCGTCCGGGTCCAGTCCGGTGAGGACGCGGGCATTCGCCGGACGTCCCCAGTACGGTCCCACCGCCGTGTCTTCTGTGCCCGCCGCGCCGCCGTCCATCCAGTCGGCGACGGTCGTGCCGCGCAGCAGCGCCGACTCCGCCTCCACGGCGACCGTCGCCGCCCGGAAGTCCGCCCCGACCTCCCCCAGCATCACCATCGCCGCGGCCAGGTCGTGGATCTGCGCGAGGTAGCCGACACCCACCGACTCGTGGAACTCGAAGTAGAACCGCAGTGCGTCGCGCAGCAGGTCCGGCAGCTCACCGGCAAACCCGGCAAGCATCGCCTCCAGACGCTCCGGGGTCAACAGCACCTGCTCGGTCACGTTCAACGGGCAGATCACCGGCGGCACCGCCCCCTCCGGCCAGTTCTCCAGCGCGAAGGACAACGCGTGCGGGTCGACCCACGAGTTCCACTCCGCCGTGGGAGTCGTATTACCCGGGTAGGTGAACGCCCCGCACATCAGCGTCACCTGCGTGCCACGCAGCACCTCCGGGGCGTGCTCCACCGCATAGGCCAGGTTCGTCGCCGGCCCCGCCACCAGCAGGTGGTCCGGGGCGGCACGCCGCCACGCCGCCACCGCCGTCGCAGCGTCCGACGCGTCCGGCACGTTCAGCACATGCGGCGTCCAGTACCCCAACCCCTCCGGGCCGTGCGTCTCCGGCGTGGTCGTCAGCGGCAGCACCCGCGGCGCCTGCGCGCCCGCCACGACCGGCACGTCCGACGCCCCGGCGACCCGCAGCACTTCGAGCGAGTTCCGCGCCGCCAGCGCCGCGGTGGTGTTGCCCGCCGACGTCGTGACCTGCAGATCAATGGCACCCGACCGATGCTTCGAGGCCAACCACACCAGCGCCAACGCGTCGTCGATACCGGTGTCCACGTCGGCGACGACCCGCGTCGGGGCGTCCCGCGCACTCACCGCTGCACCGTCTCCGCCGTGGCGTCGTCCCACCCGAGGGAGAGGAAGGACGCGTCGCCGTCGGCGAACGCCGCGACGTCCTGCACCACCGACGCCAGGTCCCCGGCGTGCCGCCGGAAGTGAGACCGCCGCGTCCGGTACTCCACCACCCAGCCGTTGCCCAGGCGGGCGGCCTGCACGAAGGTGACGTGCCCGACCGCGGACGCCTCCAACGCCGACTTCCCGCCGGCCAACCCCGACTCCACGACCACGTAGGGGATGCCGTCGTCGGAACGCTCCCGCCGGTCGGCGTCCGCGGCGAGCGTGGCGTGCACGCTGCCGGCGTCCACGTGCAACGTCACCGTGCCCACCGACGAGCGCATCCGCAGCCCACGGTCCACCCCGGTCGGGTTCACCCAGATCTGCTCCATGTCGTCGACCATGCACAACCCCAGTTCACAGGCCTTGTCCTGGAGCACGGGGCCCGTGGTCGCCGCCTCGGAGAACGGCAGCACCACGTGCAGCACGTCGTTCGCCGGCACCACCGGGTACTCCAGCACCGTGAAGGAGTCGACCCCGGCGACCCCCACGCCGCCGAAGTCGCAGTGCTCGTTCACCCACGCCGCCAGGGCCGCCACCGACCGCGGCGCAGGACGCCCCGGGTGCGGGTCCCCACCACCGCGGCGGAACGCCTCCGGGTGGGTGGTGGCGCTCATGTCGTCGCCGAGTTCCTCGTGGATCCTGTGCGCCTCGGCGACGAGATCCTCGTCGGGACGGTAGCTGTCACCTGCACAAGGACGGAAGAAGAGGAAGCCGAGGGTCATGCCGACCCATTCTATGGTGATGCGTATCACCGCCGTAAGCATTGGGGTGGTGAACCACCCCCGCCACCGCAGACTAGACTGCCACCCCATGAGAGCAGCAGTCGCCGACCGCCCGGGACCGCTCGACGAGGTCGTCACCGTGGACACCGTCGCCGGGCCCGGCCCGCCCGGCCCCACCGAGCTGACCATCCGGATGACCGCCACCACCGTCAACCCGTCCGACGCCGTGACGGTCTCCGGGGCGTACGCCTCACGCACCACCTTCCCGATGGTCCCCGGTTTCGAGGGCGTCGGCGTCGTCGAGGCCGTGGGGCGCGACGTACCTTCCCACCTGCGGGACCTCGTCGGACGCCGCGTCCTGCCGCTGGGTGGGCCCGGCTGCTGGCAGCAACGCCGCTCCGTGGAGCACTCCTGGTGCGTGCCGGTGCCGGAGGACCTGTCCGACCGCACCGCCTGCTTCTCCTACATCAACCCGCTGACCGCCTCCATGCTGGTGACACGACACTGCGCGGGAGCCTCCTCCGTACTGGTCACCGCAGCGACATCCGCCATCGCCGGGCACCTGGCCGAGCTGCTGACCGAGTGGACGTCGCTGCGCCCGGTCGGACTGGTGCGCGGCACACCGGGCAGCACCGTCGCCGACCCCGAACGGTGGTCCGGCCTGGTCAGCACCGCCGAGCCCGACTGGCGCACGCAGCTACGGTCGCGGTTCGGGACGTCCGGCGGGCCGGACGTGATCCTCGACTGCATCGGCGGGTCTCTCGGCACCGACCTGGTCGACGCCCTGGCCCCCGGAGGCACCCTGGTGCTCTACGGACTGCTCTCCGGTGAACCGCTGCCCATGGACTGCTTCGACGGACGACGCGGAACCCGCGTGGAGATGCTCCGCCTACGCGACACCGTGCACTCCCATCCGCGCCACCTCCTCCCCGAGCTGTTCACCCCGGTCTTCGACCTGCAGCGACGCGGCCTGCTGCACACCCCCGTCTCCGTGGAGACCGGGCTGGACGGACTGCCCGGGGTGCTGGGGGGCGGTGGTGTTGGCGGTGGCGGCAGTGGTTTCGGGCGCGGCAAGATCCTCATCGACCCGTGGGCCTGACCAGCCGTGAAGCTGCTGCACCAGCCCCCATGTCATCTGACTCATGCCCCAGGTCAAGAATCGGCTGTTTCCTGACCTGGGGCATGAGTCAGGTGACATCGCCGAGCCAATACAAGTCAGGGTGACGTCAGTACGGAGTCAATCAGCGCGAGGGAGACGAGGAGAGGCGTTCGGCGATCTCCTCGGCGTCGAGGCACTGGCTGGTGGGGATGAGCAGGCTGTCGCCGTCGTGGGTGAAGGACACCGCGCGTCGGGCCAGACCGGCCGAGCGGGAGTCAGGGCCCTCCCCCATCTCCGGGACCACGAAGTGCTTGGCCTTGCCGCGTCCACCGCGCACCGTGCCCACCGGGATCACCGGGGCGGCCAGGTCCCAGCCGAAATCTCCTCCGGCGAGCACGCGTGCCACCGCGCGGGCACCTCGGGGCAGTCCGAGCGCCGTGGCGATCTCCCCGTAGCCGGTGACCTCACCGTCCTCGATGAGGGCGAGGACCTCCCCGACCTGAGTATGCAGGTCACCCAGATCGCCCACCTGAGCAGCCACTACGAGGACAGGCGTCGGCGGTAGAACACCGAACGCGAGGTCCGGTCGGGGTACACGCGCGGGGCGTCCTCCTCGTGCATCCGCTCGGCGCCGTTCTTCTCCATCGAGCGGCAGGAACGCAGGTTCTCCACGTCCGCACGGAACCACACCTCACGCACCCCTGCCTCGCCGAGGACGCGGTACATCGCGGACTTGAGGTCGCGGTTCGCCGCGCCACCGCGTCCCCGGGCATCCGGCATGACCCAGGTGTAGCCGAGCATCACCGAGCCGGCGTCCTCGTCGGTGTTGTACACGGTGGTGCAGGCCAGCGGCCGGTCAGCAGGCTGCTCACCGGACCACAACGCGTAGGTGCGCTTGGCGGGGTCCGCGATGAACTCGGCCAACGGGAAGGGTCGCACGGTGAAGAAGTGGAAGGTCTCCGCGCGCTGGCCTTCCGGCAACGCGGCCTCGATCGCCGCGGCGTCCTGCGCGGTCACCAGACGCATCTCGCGGCCGTCGCCGGCGGTGAAACGCTCCGGGATCGACGGCCACACGCGGGACCCCATCAGGCCAGGACGTCGTTGATCACGATGGTCTCGTCGCGACCCGGGCCGACACCCACGTAGGAGATCCGGCAGCCGGAGAGCTCCTCGAGCCGGTTGAGGTAGTCCTGCGCCTTGGCGGGCAGGTCGGCGAAGGTGCGGGCGCCGGAGATGTCCTCGTCCCAGGCGGGCATGGTCTCGTAGATCGGCGTGGCGTGGTGCACGTCGGTCTGGCTCATCGGCATCTCGTCGTGGCGCACACCGTCGACGTCGTAGGCCACGCAGATCGGGATCTCACCGATGCCGGTGAGCACGTCGAGCTTGGTGACGAACAGGTCGGTGAAGCCGTTGACCCGGGAGGCGTAACGGGCGATGACGGAGTCGTACCAGCCGCAGCGGCGCTTACGGCCGGTGTTCACGCCGATCTCACCGCCGGTGGTCTGCAGGTACTCGCCCCACTTGTCGAAGAGCTCGGTGGGGAACGGGCCGGCACCCACACGGGTGGTGTAGGCCTTGATGATGCCCAGGGAGCTGGTGATGCGCGTCGGGCCGATGCCCGAGCCCACGCACGCGCCGCCGGCGGTGGGGTTCGACGAGGTGACGAAGGGGTACGTGCCGTGGTCGACGTCGAGCATCGTGGCCTGGCCGCCCTCCATGAGCACGGACTTGCCCTCGTCGAGCGCCTGGTTGAGCTCCAGCTCGGCGTCGATGAGCATCGGGGTCAGACGCTCGGCGTAGCTGAGGAAGTAGTCCACGATCTCGTCGGCGTCGATGGCCTTGCGGTTGTACAGCTTCACCAGCATCTGGTTCTTCTGGCTCAGCGCCCCCTCGACCTTCTGCCGCAGGATGGACTCGTCGAGCAGGTCCTGGGCGCGGATGCCGATGCGCGAGACCTTGTCAGCGTAGGACGGCCCGATGCCACGGCCGGTGGTGCCGATGGCGCGCTTGCCGAGGAAGCGCTCGGAGACCTTGTCCAGCACCTGGTGGTAGGGCGCGACGAGCTGGGCGTTGGCGCTGACACGCAGGCGGGAGGCGTCGGCACCGCGGGCGACGAGTCCGTCGATCTCCTCGAACAGGGCCTCGAGGTTCACCACGCAGCCGTTGCCGATCACGGGCACGGCGTTCTCGCTGAGCACCCCGGCGGGCAGGAGCTTGAGCTCGTACTTCTCCCCTCCGACGACGACGGTGTGGCCGGCGTTGTTGCCGCCGTTGGGCTTGACCACGTAGTCGACCCGGCCGCCGAGGATGTCGGTGGCCTTGCCCTTACCTTCGTCGCCCCACTGCGCTCCGACCACGATGATTGCTGTCATGAGACCTGCCGTCGCTTTCCGTTCCGGTTTATCTTGTGTTGACCAACTGAACAGTGTAGCCGGTCACGTACCCTTGGTCACCATGACGACCGTTGTGCTCGCGTGCGGACCCCGCGCCGCCGATCTCGTCGGCGCGGTGGTCGCCGACGCCGTCACCCTGCCCGACGTGCCGGGACGCCGCGACCTGCGTCTGCTCGACGACCTCGCCGCCGCGCACCTGCCGGTGGACGACACGCCGGGGCTCGACGAGATCGCCGCCGCGCCGGACGTCCCCCACCAGGGGGCACCGCAGTTCGCCCCGCAGCGTCCGGACCGTCCGGTGCGCGTCGTGGTGGTCGGGTCGGACGCGGCGCTCGCCGCGGTGGTCACCCGGCTGATGCGCATCGACGCGATGTGGATCGCGGTCGGGTTCGTGCCGGTGGGCACGTCGGTGGTGGCGCAGAACTGGCAGCTGGGTACAGGGGACACACGAGGGGACGCGCCGGCGGACAATGGTCCGACGGTGGCGGCGTTGAACTTCGCGATGACCGCGTCGGTGCGCCCCACCGCGGTGGTGCGCGACGACTCCGGCATCGTCACCCTGGGCTCGGCGGAGATCTTCCGCGCCGGTGAGGAGATGGTCGGCGAGATCATCGTGGACTCGCAGACCCTGTTCGCCAACACCGGCTCACGGCGCTGGGACGGCCGGGCCGGCGCGTTCGGCGCCCGACTGGTGCCCACGGTGGACGCCCCGGGGCTGGCCGCCACGCGCCTGCTCACCCCGTCGGTGTGGGACGACGCGGCGGCCGCGGTCACGCCGCGGCGTCGCCTGTTCCGCCGTCCGGCGGACCTCGGCGAGGTCGACCCGGACGCGGTGCTGTCCGGGCGTGCACTGCAGGCCGGGGGCGTGGAGCTCACGGTGGTGCGCGACGGGGTTGCGCACCCGCGGACCACGTCGAAGGTGACGTTCTACCGGCACCTGCGCGACGGTCAGTTCGTCCGGCGCTGATTTCCGGCGCTGATTCTCAGGCGGGACGCACCATCGACAGGTGCGGGATGCCGCCCTCGTCGTACTCCTCGCCGTAGACCTCGAAGCCGTGCTTGGCGTAGAGGCCGGTGATGTAGGTCTGGGCGTGCAGCACGATCGGCTCACCGGAGTGCAGCTCCACCGCCCGGGCGACCAGCTGGCCGGACAGGCCACGGCCGCGGAAGCGCGGGTCGGTCGCCACCCTTCCGAGCACCCGGCGCACCACGGCGGTGCCGGGGACGTCCCACAGGGCGGGCACGGCGAGGGTACGCAGGTAGGACACGACCTCGCGGCCGTTGCTGATGAAGATGTGCAGGGTGCCGTCGTCCAGGTCACGCCAGTCGAGCTCCTCGTCCTCGACCTTCTGCTCGCGCAGGAAGACCTCGGAGCGCAGGCGGGCGATCGCGTAGACCTCGGTGGTGTCCAGGTCGGCCCACCTTTTGACGGTGATGTCGGACAGCGCGGTTGTTGCCATACCCACACTGTATCCGAGGAACGCGGCGCACCGTCCGGCACAGGTCCAGCTCTGTGCCGGCACAGTTGCGCTCAGTCCCCCGGCGCGCCCTCGGGGCCCTCGCCCCACACCTCCGGCGGGAAGCGCGGGTCGTCCACGGTGGGGCGCAGCACGGACATCGCCGACTCCCGGGACATGCCGCAGATCTGCAGGGAGTCCACGATGATCGAGCGGCACTGGGCGAGCACCACCGTGCCGGACAGGCTCGATCCGTCGGCGACGCTCAGGTCGGCGCGTCCGGCCAGCACCTGCAGGCGGCGGGTGATCTCGGGGATCTCGACCATCTCCTGGCGGGTGCCGCGGGTGCCGCCGGAGGCGTAGACGGTGCCGAGGTGGCCGAGGGCGTCGGAGAGGTCGCGGAGCAGGCGTGCCATCTCCGGGTCCGGCACCACGCCGTCGCCGACCATGATCTCGGCACGTCGGGCGAGCACGCGCGAGTTGCGCATCACGTTGTCGACCGGGGTGAGGATGCGGTTCATCGAGCGGGTGTATCTTCGCGCCGACCAGTACAACGGCGAGATGTTGACCACCTCGTCGCCGCCGCCGACGGAGGTCATCAGCTCGTTGACCCCGGCCTGGGTGCTGCGGGCGGTGACCAGGGCCTCCTCGATGAGGTCCACGTCGCGTTCCTCGATGCCCTGGGCCACGTCGTCGAGCACCAGGGCGGCCTTGCTGATCAGGTGGGCGACCTCGCGGCGGGCCGTGCGTAGCGGGCTGTTGGGGATCACGGCGACGACGACCAGGCCCACGAGCCCGCCGATCAGGGCGTCGACCATGCGCTCCCAGCCGGCCTGGTCGCCCGGCGGGATGAGCGTGGCGACCAGCACCGCGGAGCTGGCGGCCTGGTTCGCCACGAGCACGCCCTTGTCCACGAAGACGGCGAGCAGCATGGCCACGAAGACGGCCACGGTGATCTGCCAGGCACCCTCCCCGATCTGGGATATCACCAGGTCACCGATGCCGATGCCGACGGACACGCCGAGCACGATCTCCAGGCCGCGGCGGGCGCGTTTGCCTCCGTAGGCGCCGAGGCTGATGACCGCGGCGATGGGGGCGAAGAAGGGTTGTTCGTGGCCGATGATGTTGTGGGCGATGAAGAAGGCCAGCCCGGCGGAGACGGCGCACTGCAGGGCGAAGACGGAGCTGCCGCGCATGCGGTTGACGCGTTCGACGACGGCGAAGCGGCGCAGCGACTCCGCCGCGGCCTTCACCCCGGCGCGCGCCCGGGCCCGGGGGCGTTCGCGTGCCCGCCTCTCACGTTGCTTCCGGCTGTCCGTCATGGGGTCCATTGTGGCACGCGTCGCTGGCGGTTCACCCCCACGTGATGTACACATGTACATGTACATCTGTACATCAACAGGAAGGCCCCGAACCGTGCCCACACCAGGCAAACGCGACCCCGCCGGACGCCGCGCGGCGATCCTCGACGCCGCCGCCGAACTCATCTGCGAGGCCGGGGCGTCCTGCCTGACCCACCGCGCCGTCGCCGCCCGCGCGCACGTCGCCGTGGGCTCCACCACCCAGTACTTCGCCTCCATCGACGACCTGCGCGACGAGGCGCTGCAGGCCCTCGCCGACGAGAACGACGAGGCCCTGGCCGAGGTCGCCGGGATCCTCGAGACCCTCGACGACTCCGGAGCGGTGGAGGAGACCATCGCCCGCTGCGCCGGGATCCTGCACGACTTCCTCGCGGACCCCCGCCGGGTCCACGCCAGCCTCGCCATGACCAGCACCGCGATGACCGACCCCTCGCTGCGCACCCTCGCCCTGCAGTGGTCCGACCAGCTCACCGACCTTCTCGCAGGACGCTTCGGACGCCCGCGCGCCGCGGCCGCCGTCGCCTACGTCGACGGGCTGACCGTGCACGCCGCCCTGCACGACGGGGCAACCGACACCTCGTCCATCACCGCCGTACTCACCGCCCTGCTCGCCATGCCCGACACCCAGGAGCCCACCCCGTGACCGCACCGTCCTCCCCGCCGGCACCGTCCCACCCCTCGGACGGCATGTCGCGCACAGCCCGCTGGGCGGCCACCGCCGTGCTCACCGCCAGCCTGCTGGTGATCACCATGGACATGACCATCCTCAACATCGCCCTGCCGGAGATGGCCGCCGAACTGCAGCCGACCTCCACCCAGCAGCTGTGGATCGTGGACGTCTACTCCCTCGTCCTGGCCGGACTGCTGGTGTCCTGGTCGGCGGTGGCCGACCGCTGGGGACGCAAGAAGATGCTGATGCTCGGCTACAGCTTCTTCATCATCGCCTCCCTGCTCGTCGTCGTCGCCGACAGTGCCGGGCAGATCATCGCGATCCGCGCCTTCCTCGGCGTCGGCGGCGCGATGATCATGCCGCAGACCCTGTCGATGATCCGCGTGATCTTCACCGACCTCAAGGAACGCGCCACCGCCCTGAGCATCTGGGCCGCGGTCTCCGGCCTCGGTGCCGCCTTCGGCCCGCTGGTCGGTGGCGTCCTGCTCGAACACTTCAGCTGGCACGCCGCCTTCCTGGTCAACGTCCCGCTGATGGGCATCGCCATCGTGGCCGGTTACTTCCTGCTGCCCGAGTCCACCGTGGCCAACCCCGGACGCTGGGACGTCTTCGCGGCGGTGCAGTCCATGGTCGGCATGGTGCTGCTGGTGTGGTCGGTCAAGGAGTTCGGCAAGGAGGCGTCCTTCGCCGTGCCCGGCGCGCTGGCCGCCTTCGCCGCCGCGGTCGCGATCCTCGCTTGGTTCACCGTGCGCTGCCTGCGCAGCGACTCCCCGCTGCTGGAGCTGCGCCTGTTCCGCAACAGGGCCTTCACCGCCGGCATCATCGCCGCGCTGGGCTCCACCTTCGCGATGATCGCCGCCCTGCTGCTGCTCGCCCAGTGGATGCAGCTGGTCGACGGCGACTCACCGATCCAGACCGGCGTGAAACTCATCCCCGTCGCCGTGGCCGCGGCACTGTCGTCCATCGCCGCTCCCCCGCTGAGCCGACGCCTCGGCTCACGCGCCGTGCTCGCCGGCGGACTGGTCCTCGCCGGGGTCGGGCTGCTCTACGTCGGCGTGGCCCCCGGCGAGGTCACCTACGCCACGATCCTGGTGGCGATGCTCTTCGTCGGTGCCGGGGTCGGGTCACTGGCCATCGCCTCGGCGATGATCATGGGTGGCTCACCGGAGGAGAAGTCGGGCAACGCCGGGGCGCTGGAGGAGGCGTCCTACGAGCTGGGCGCGGTCCTGGGCATCACGGTGCTCGGCAGCGTCTCGGCGCTGGTGTTCCGCGACCACCTGACCTCCCTGGCCGCCGGGCTCGGCCTGCCGTCCGCCCTGGTCGACCCGGCCGGGGAGTCGCTGGGCGCGGCGATGCACATCGCCGAGGAGGCGCAGTTGCCCTCACTGGCCACGAGTGCGGCCGAAGCCTTCACCGACTCCCTGCAGGTCGCCGGACTCATCGGCGGGGTGATCATGGTCGTGGTCGGTACCGCGGTCTTCCTGGTCACCCCGAAGGGCACGCAGGAGGCGCACTGACGCCACGCGCGGATCAGGCGGCGAGGGCCGCGACCCGCTGGTGCGATACCCCCAGGATGATCCCGATGTCGCGCAGCGAGTAGCCGTCCTGCCTCAGCCGGGAGACGACGGCCCGGTTCGCCCGCGCCGCATGCTCGTTGGCTTCATCCGCCTGCTGTCGCAGCGAGTCCGCGCGAGCCTTCAGTTCGCTTACCTCACCGGGCAGAATGGGCTCGACGACGATGTCGACCTCCGAGGGGGCCAACCCTGACAGGTAGGAAATGGCCTCGCGCATCTCATCGGCGGCGTTCCCGAGCCGACGGGTCTGGGAGACCGCCCCGACCTCGGGGCACTCAAGCACCCACACCGGGCCCGTTCCGCGCTCCGCGGTCACCGTGAACGTGGTCATCGCCACCATCCCTTCCCGAGCTCCTTGATTACAGTAGTTCGTTTCAAACTATTGCCAACCCCCCATTGATAGTTAACGTCAACTCCTAGTTGACGCAACGGCGATATGCCGTTCCGGTTTAACTTCGGGGTTCTGTCGTCCCACCTTCGCACCGTGCGGCAATGAAGGTGACCCAAGCCCCCAGGGCCAGCATAAACAGTTTTCGCAGATCATGGAGTCCGCGGAAACTGCCAGCACCGCAACCCCGTGCCCGCGCCTGTCTACACTGGCGCGCATGGCCGCCGAGAAAACCTCACGCACCGGGCACCGGATCCGCAGCGACCTCTTCCGCGCCAACGTCAGCACCGCCCTCGCCCTGCTCACCGCGGCGGCAGGGGTCGGCATCGCCCTGCTGACCACCGGCACCGCGACGTCCGGCTGGACGATCGCCCCGCCGATCGTGTTCTTCCTGGTCTACTGGCTGTCCTTCACCGCCTACTACCTCTGGTGGACGCACCGCGTGTACGCACACGCCGACACGGCGGCCGTCCGCGACGTCGCCGCCCGGGACTCCCGCGCCCGGCGCAGCTGGACAGGAAAATTCTCCGGGCTCACCGGCCCGACGGACTGGACGGCGGCCGCGGCGACGATGGCGGTGGTCGTCACCGTGGCCATCGCCCTGTCCCCGGGTGCCCGGGAGGACCCGGTGGTCGTCCTGCTGGGCCTCGCCACGGTCGCCAGCTCGTGGGCGCTGATGGTCTACTCCTTCGCCCTGGACTACATGCAGGTCAGCGTCCTGCAGGAGCCGGACGAGCCGCCCCACGTGAAGTTCGACTTCCCCGAGGAACCCCGCTTCGCCGACTACCTGACCTTCTCGGTCATGGTCTCGACCATGGCCGTCGGCGCCCCGGCACGGGCCACGTCGCAGGCGATGTGGCGCAAGTTGCGCAGCCACGTCCTGCTGGCCTTCATCTTCAACACCGTGATCGTGGCGATGATGGTGTCGCTGCTCTTCGGCGGACTCACCGGAGGCTGACACCGCGCCGCGCCGCACCCGGTGGCAGAGTGGACACCATGACCACATCGCGTCCTGCATCGCGTCCTTCCCACCCGCCCTTCGACCAGGAACTCCTCCCCACCCTGGAGGTGATCCGCCAGATGACCCCGCCGCAGCTGGGTGTCGAGGACCTGCCCGCCATGCGCTCGCGGGACCGCACCGCACAGACCCTGGAGCACCTCCACGGACTGGGCCTGGTCACCCGCGAGATCACCGTGCCCGGCCACGACGGCGCCGAGCTCCCCGCCACGGTGGTCAGCCGGGCGGGACGCGGTGAGCGTGCGGCCGGTCCCGGGATCTACTTCCTCCACGGCGGTGGCATGGTCAGCGGACGGCGCCTGGACGCCGTGGAGTTCATGGCACCCTGGGTCCTGGAGCACGACGCCGTGCTGCTCACCCCCGACTACCGCCTCGCCCCCGAGCACCTGGCTCCGACCCCGGTCGAGGACGCCTACGCCGGGCTGGTGTGGATGCACGCCAACGCCGCGGAACTGGACGTGGACCCCGACCGCATCCTCGTCGGCGGTACCAGCGCCGGCGGCGGGCTCGCGGCCGGCACCGCCCTTCTCGCCCGTGACCGGCGGGGCCCGGACCTGCTCGGTCAGATCCTCATGAGCCCGATGCTCGACGACCGCGACTCCAGCACCTCGGCGTGTCAGATCGACGGGACGGGCGTCTGGGACCGCGGCGACAACAACTTCGGCTGGTCCTGCCTGCTCGGTGAGGCACGTGGGGGAGCCGACGTTCCCGCCCACTGTGCCCCGGCCCGGGCGGCGGAGCAGCCGGACGGTCTGGCCGGGCTGCCGCCGGCGTTCATCGACTGCGGGACCGCCGAGGTCTTCCGCGACGAGAACGTGGCCTACGCCTCCGCGCTGTGGGCCGCCGGTGTGCAGGCCGAACTGCACGTCTGGGCAGGCGCCTTCCACGGCTCGGCGATGATCGTGCCGGACGCCGCGGTCAGCCGGGACGCCCTGAAGGCACGCGACGCCTGGGTCGCCCGGCTCTTCGCCGCGCCGCGGTAGCAGGCCAGGACAGGTCAGGACGCTGCGAACGTCAGAACGTCACGTCCGCCCACACGCCACGGTGGTCGGTGCCGTCGACCTGCACGGTACCGCCGTCGGTACAGGTGGCGTCCCGCACGAGGATGTGGTCGATGCGCACCAGCGGGAACCGGTGGGGCCACGTCGGGGCGGTGAGCCCGCCACCGCAGTCCGTCAGCCCCGCGGTGTCGAGGAGGTCGCGGAATTCCGGGTGGGCGACGGTGGCGTTGAAGTCGCCCGCCAGCACCACCGGTGACTCCGAGCCGGCGAACTCCTCGCGCAGCGTCCCGAGGTCACGCGACCAGCCACCGATGAGGTCGCTGTACGCCGGCGGCCGGGTGTGCACGCCGACCACCTCGGTGCTCATCTGTCCGACGAGTTGCACGGACGGGGTCTGGTGGCCGGTCAGCCCCAGGTCGGCGGTGACGGTACCCGCCGACGTCGCGGCGTCCTGCCGGACGAGGACGGCAGTGCCGGACGCACCTCCGGTGTCGCGCACCGGCGCGGTGGCGACCAGCCCCGTGCCGCGTTCCACGGCGGCGACCTCGTCCGGCGCTGTCTCCGACAGGATCAGGACGTCCGGGTCCAGGCGGCGGGTCTGCGCCACGATCGAGGCGTCGTCCGCGCCGTTGAAATAGGTGTTCAGCGCCATCACACGCAGCGTATCCCCCGTGTCCCCCGTATTTCCCGACCCACCGGAACCTGCCTGCGTGGTCACCACGCCGACGGGCACCACCACGGCCACGGCGAGGGCCGCGGCGACCACCGGTGGCCAGGGCGAACGCCGACGCCACCCCAGCCAGCACACCACGAGCGTGCACAACACCGCGCCGGCCACGCCCACCATGAAGACCGCCTGCGCAGCCGGGACGAACCACGCCAGACGGTCGGGAAGCGCTGCGGTGATGCGCCACAACGGCGTCGACGCCCACGTCAGGCACCCGAGAAAGGCACAGACGAGGGCGACGACGGCAGCGACGGAGACGACGCGCAGGACGGGACGCAGCGGTGACTACTCCCCTGCGTTCCCGGCGGACATGGCGTCCGCGGCACCCGGGTCGCAGTCGTTGACGAGGTTGAGGCAGCGGATGTACTCGTCCTCCTCGCCGATCGCGCGGGCGGCGGTCGCGAGCATCATGATCGCGCGCAGCACGCCACGGTTCGGACCGTGCGACCACGGCACCGGGCCGGTGCCCCGCCAGCCGTTGGTGCGCAGGGCGTCCAACCCACGGTGGTAGCCGGTACGCGCGCAGGCGTAGGCGGTGACCCGCTCGGTGCCCGCACCCCCGTCGGCCCCCTGGGACAGGTGGTAGGCGGCCAACGCGGCCCACACGCCCGAGTCCTTCGGGTTCGCCACGGCGAGGGTCTCGAGCTCCTCGAGCGACTCCGAGCCGGTCACGGCGGTGGCGAGCTCGGCGGGCAGACGCACCTCCGGGTGCTCGGCACCGAAGAGGTCGCGTCCCTTACGGATCTGCTCCGCCATTACTTGGACACCGTGGTGCCGACGGAGTGCAGGTCGTTGCAGGCCTCGATGATGCGCTCGGTCATGGCGGCCTCGGCCTTCTTCATGAAGGAGCGGGGGTCGTAGACCTTCTTGTTGCCGACCTCGCCGTCGATCTTCAGCACGCCGTCGTAGTTGGAGAGCATGTGGCCGGCGATCGGGCGGGTGAAGGCGTACTGGGTGTCGGTGTCGACGTTCATCTTCACCACGCCGTAGCGCAGGGCCTCCTCGATCTTCTCCTTCTCGGAGCCGGAGCCGCCGTGGAAGACGAAGTCGAAGGGCTGTGCGTCCTCGGACAGGCCGAGCTTCTTCGCCGCGGTCTTCTGGCCCATGTCCAGGACCTCCGGACGCAGCTTCACGTTGCCGGGCTTGTACACGCCGTGCACGTTGCCGAAGGTGGCGGCCAGCAGGTAACGCTGCCCCTGGTCACCGGCGCCGATGGCGTCGACGGTCTTCTCGAAGTCCTCGGCGGTGGTGTACAGGTTGTCGCCGGCCTTGGCCTCGACACCGTCCTCCTCGCCGCCGACCACGCCGATCTCGATCTCCAGGATGATGTTCGCCGCGGCGCACTTGGGCAGCAGGTCCTTGGCGATCTCGAGGTTCTCGTCGATCGGCACGGCCGAGCCGTCCCACATGTGCGACTGGAACAGCGGGTTCTCGCCGGCCTCGACGCGCTTGCGGGAGATCTCCACCAGCGGGCGCACGTAGGTGTCGAGCTTCTCCTTCTGGCAGTGGTCGGTGTGCAGCGCGACGTTGATGCCGTAGTGCTTGGCGGCGTGGTGGGCGAAGTGCGCCAGGGCCTCGGCACCGGCGACCATGTTCTTCACGCCGAGCCCGGAACCGAACTCCGCGCCACCCGTGGAGAACTGGATGATGCCGTCCGACTCCGCGTCGGCGAAGCCCTTGAGGGCGGCGTTGATGGTCTCCGACGAGGTGCAGTTGATGGCCGGGTAGGCGAAGCCGCCCTCCTTGGCCTTGTCCAGCATGTCGCGGTAGACGGCGGGTGTTGCGATGGGCATGGGTGTTCCTCCGTGTGGGTTCGACGAGCGGGTCGGCGTTCTTCCCTCAAGTATGCCGTGCCCGGGCGAATCTGTCAGTTGCCCGGCCCCACCGGGCCGCGGCCCACACCGCCACCGCGGCGTCCGTCAGTAGCCGTCGTGGGTGACGGTGGCTGCCGCCTCCATGAGCATCCACCCCGAGAGCTGGACCGACAGGTCACGTTCCGGGATTTCCGCCGCCGCGGCGGACCCCGACAGGGCCGCCCCCATCAGTCCGCCCGCCTGCGGCAGCACCGCGTCCCCACCCCAGGATGCGGGGAACACCGGCAGCCCGTCGATCTCCAACCGGTAGCGCCACACCGACTCCGCCGAGCGCAGGACGATCCGGCGGGCGAGCCGCCGCGTCGCCGCGCTGGAGCGGTCGTCACCGGGCAGCGACGTGGCGACCAGGGCGAGGTAGCGCGCGAGGATCCCCTTGAACAGCCCGTTGTCGCCGCCGCGGGCCTTCCAGTCCAGCGACCAGTTCGGGGTGGTCATGTGCTGGGAGACGGCCTCGACCAGGCGGTGCACGCGGGTGATCGCCTGGGTGCCGATCGGGTCGACGGCGTCCATGGCGATGCCTGCGGCGCGGCGTTGGGCGCGGGCGAGCTCCAGGTTCGCCCCGATCATCACGCCCTGGCAGTAGGCGTGGATCTCGGTGACGTTCTCCGGGCCGGAGAGCTTCATCTTGATGCCGTCCATCACCAGACCGTCGGTGTTGATCAGGTTGGCGTGGACCCAGTCGATGAGCTGCTCGGCGAGCTCGATGCGTCCGGTCCGGGCGGCGAGGATCGCGACGGGGCCGTTGGTGGGCACGTTGTAGAACGTCTCCCCCTCGCGCCACGGCATCACGCCGGTGAGGCTGTCGACGCCGTCGAGGATGTCGGCCTCCAGGGCGCTGCGGTAGCGGACCTTGCCGTAGCGCTCGAGGTTCTCCACACGCTCCAGCGCGAGGGCGAGCCACGCCTTGTCGTCGTAGTAGATGTTGCGGGTGAGCCGCCCGAAGTTGCGGATGCGCATGCCGCGGATGGTGCGGCGGATGAAGCTGAGGCGCAGCCGGGTGTTGCGGCGCTGCGCGGCGTCCACCTGGCAGTCGATGTAGTGGGCCTGCCACCAGTAGTGCCAGCGGTAGTACAGCTTGTCGCGCGTGGTCGGCGGCCAGGCGACGACGGCGAGGTTGGTTCGCGGCACGCCCCAGAGCCGCCCGCCGTGGCGCTCGGTGATGGCCTGCTCGGCGAGGTCGGCTCGGTGGTCCCAACGTTCCTGCATAACTCACATTGTGCCTGCACACCTTAGGGCTTCGCACGTATTGGTAGCCTGACCACATGAACAGTGCCGACGGTACGGACAGGTTGAGGCTCAGCGACAACGACCGGATCCACGCGATGAGCGTGCTGGGGGCGCACTTCGCCGACGGCCGGTTGGACGACTCCGAGTTCAACGAGCGTTCCGGCGCCGTGGCCGCCGCCCGTACCCTCGGGGAACTGCGTGGCCTGTTCGACGACCTGCCCGGTGGTCTGCCCTTCGACGCCGAGGGCACCGCTGTCGCGGTACCGGGGCAGGACGCGGCGCTGGATCCTGCCACCGAGACGGGTCTCGCCGCGCGCGACCCGGAGGCCGCGGAGGTGGAGAGCCTGCGTAAGCGGGGGAACCTGGTGCAGAGCATCGACGGGGCGATCCTGGGCGTGACCCTGGTGACCTTCCTGCTGCTGCAATTCGTGTTCGACGTCAGCAACGCGTGGATCGTGTGGCCGTCGTTGATCGTGACGCTGTCGGTGCCGCGCATGCTGCTGAAGTACTCCGACGAGGACGAGGAGCTCTTCGAGGAGATCAAGGAGGCCGACCAGGAGACGCGCAAGGACCGGCTGCGCCGCGCCGCGGAGCGGATGCAGGAGCTGGAGTCGCGAGATCGGGGCCGGGAGCGCGACGACAGGGACTGACGGGGACTGACGGGGACTGACGGGGGCGGACACGCCACCCCAACAGCAGTGTCAGACAAATCCTTGAAGGATATAAGCGTTTATGTAAGTATATCTTTT
>NZ_JBQSWV010000011.1:0-98972 GCF_052377495.1 Corynebacterium sp. AOP36-E1-14 | reverse complement strand
CCACCGCTTCCCGGGACTTGACCCGTACGACCCGGTCGCCTGCAGGTCGGGACGGGCTGAGCCTTCGTCATGACGCGCCCGAGGCAGACACACATCCTGACCATTACCCCCATCAACCCGATGCTGAGGCCTCGACCCCACGCACGCGAAAACCGCCCGGGGAGTGTCTCCACTCCACGGGCGGTTCGCGGTACTCGACGTACCATGTTGTGCCAGGTAAAGGATTCGAACCTTTGAAGGCAATGCCGGCGGATTTACAGTCCGCTCCCTTTGGCCGCTCGGGCAACCTGGCGTGCACCTCACGGTGCGATGGATACCCTACTACGACCTCACACGGTTCAGGCAAATCAGCTGGTCAGCGAGGCTATCCCAGACGTTCCAGCGAGTAGTCCATGAGGTTGCGCAGCGCGCCCGTCGCCGGGAGCGCCGGCAGCTGCGCCAGCTCGTCCTCGCCCAGCCCGCGGTAGCGCCGCACGTCCTCCAGGGCGCGCTCACGCCCGTTGGACGCCCGGATCAGGGTCAGGGCCTCGTCGACCAAGGCATCGTCGGTCACGGGCCCGGTGAGCAGTTCACGCAGGCGCGCCCCACCCTCGGTCTGTTCACGCATGGCGTAGAGCACCGGCAGGGTGAACACGCCCTCGCGCAGGTCCGTGCCGGGGGTCTTGCCGGACTCCTCGGGGTCGGACCAGATGTCGATGATGTCGTCCACGATCTGGAACACCTGGCCCAGGTGGCGGCCGAACCGGAACAGCGCGTCGCGGTGCTCGGCGGACGCCCCGGAGTGCAGCGCCCCCAGGTAGCCGGCCGAGGCGATGAGCACACCGGTCTTCTCCTGGATGACCTGCATGTAGTGCTCGATCTCGTCCTCTTCACCGTCCGGCCCGATGGTCTCGCGCATCTGGCCGGTGACGAGCTCACCGAAGGTGTCGGCGAAGTGCCGGACGGTGTCGGTGCCGAGGTCCGCCATCAGTCCGGAGGCGACGGCGAAGATGTAGTCGCCGGCGAGGATGGCCACGGAGTTCGACCAGCGGGCGTTGGCGCTCGGTGCGCCGCGACGGCGCTCGGCCTCGTCCATCACGTCATCGTGGTACAGCGTGGCGAGGTGGGTGAGCTCGACGACCACAGCGGCGTCGGTCACCGTGTCGGTGAGTTCCCGGTCCTGCCCGTACTGTCCCGCCAGCAGGGCGAACATCGGACGGAAGCGCTTTCCACCGGAGACCGCGAGGTGACTGATCTTGTCGGTGAGGAAGCTCTCCCCGGACGACAGGACCTCGCGGAGCCTGGCCTCCACACGCGCCAGGCCGTCCGGGACAGCGGTGTTCAGGTACTCGTCACCGAGGTCGAGCCCCACCCGCACATCCGAGTTAGTGCTTGCCATGAATTACGTAGCCTCTGTCCGTCAAACGTCTTCTCTGGGTAATCTTGCTCCACGCTACTGTAGACCAGCACCTCGGCACGGACCCAGACGGACACCTGCGCCGCCACCCGTGCCGACACCTGTGCCAATGACCTCCACCCACGACACCGTGCCAGAATAGTCGACGATGAATGACATACAGTGCGAAGTTCTCGTCGTCGGTGCGGGCCCGGCAGGATCCGCCGCCGCACACCGCGCCGCCGTCGCCGGCCGCGACGTCCTGCTGCTCGACATGCAGGACTTCCCCCGCGACAAGACCTGCGGCGACGGACTCACCCCGCGCGCCGTCCACGCCCTGGAGGCGCTCGGCGCCGGTGACCTCGTCGCCCCCGCGGCAGGACGCCCCGAGATCCGCGGCCTGAAACTGCACGGCTTCGGCGGATCGGTCACCGCCCCCTGGCCCGACCACCCGGAGTTCCCCGCCCGCGGCACCGCCGTGGCCCGCACCGACCTGGACAACGCACTGGTGGACCTCGCCGTGGCGTCCGGCGCGCGTCGACTGACCGCGAAGGCGGTGGACGTGGAGACCGACCTGGTGGCCGGCGCCCGCCGGGTACGCGCCGTGCGTCTCGCCGACGGCTCCGCCGTGCACTGCCGCTACCTCGTCCTCGCCGAGGGCGTGCGCAGCGGACTGGCCAGGACGCTGGGCCTGCAGTGGCTGCGCGGGCTCGTCCACGGTGTGGCGGCACGGTCCTACTGTCCCTCCCCCTACAGCGACGAACCGTGGATCCACTCGCACCTGGAGCTACGCGACGCCGACGGCGTGGCGCAGCCCGGCTACGGCTGGATCTTCCCGCTCGGCGCCGACGGCGAGCACGGCCCGGCGGTGAACCTGGGGTGCGGGGCACTGTCGACCTCACGGCGTCCGGCGAAGGTGAACGTGCGCAAGCTGCTGGCGTCCTACGCCGCGCAGTGTGAAGAGGAGTGGGGCCTCGGCGCACCGACGCACGTCGCCAGCGCACTGCTGCCGATGGGCGGGGCGGTCACCCGGGTCTCCGGGGTGAACTGGGCCGCCGTCGGTGACACCGCCGCGCTGGTCAACCCGCTCAACGGGGAGGGCATCGACTACTCCCTGGAGTCGGGCGTGGACCTCGTCGACATGCTCGCGGCGGCCGACGGGACGTCCGACGGTCTGCGCTACATCTGGCCCGAGCACCTGCGCGCCCGCTACGGCGACGCCTTCTCCCTGGCCCGACGCGCCGCGACCCTGCTGACCATGCCCGGCCTGCTCTCCGCGGTGGGGCCGTTGGGGATGCGCGGGCCGGTCGCCGACCGGCTCATGGGCTCGGCCGCACGCCTGATGGGAAACCTCGTGACCCCCGAGGACCGCGACCTCACCGCCCGGCTCTGGCTCGGTGCCGGACGCCTCAGCAGCGCCCACGACCGCTTCTGGCACGCGGAGTCACGTCCCCTGTTCGGGGCGTGAGCGCCGCGCCAGCGCTCAGTTCGGCTTGGTGGCGCTGTGCATCGCGGTGATGCCGAAGGTGAGGTTCTGCCAGCCGCAACCCTGCCAGCCGGAGTCGTTGACCAGCGCGGCCAGGGCCTCCTGGTCCGGCCAGGCGCGGATGGACTCCGCGAGGTACACGTAGGCCTCCGCGTTGGAGGACACCGCACGGGCCACCGCCGGCAGCGCACGCATCAGGTACTCCATGTACACGGTGCGGAACACCGGGACCACCGGGGTGGAGAACTCGCACACCGTGAGACGCCCACCAGGCTTCGTCACCCGCGCCATCTCCCGCAGCCCGGCGGCAGGGTCGACGATGTTGCGCAGCCCGAAGCTGATGGTGACCGCGTCGAAGGTGTTGTCCGGGAACGGCAGGTTCATGCCGTCGCCGCAGACCTTCGGCACGTCGCGGTCCGCCCCGGCGGCCAACATGCCGTGCGAGAAGTCGCAGGCCACGCACCATGCGCCGGACTCGGAGAGCTCCACGGTGGACACCGCCGTGCCCGCCGCCAGGTCCAGCACCTTGTCGCCCGGCGCCAGGTCGAGGCGGCGACGCGTGCGCTTACGCCACAGACGGTCCTGCCCGAAGGAGAGCACCGTGTTGGTCAGGTCGTAGTTCTTTCCGACGGCGTCGAACATGCGGGCGACGTCGGACGGGTTCTTCTCCAGGCTGGCTCGTGACACGCTGACCAAGCCTAGTCGATCGCCGCGTCCCGCCCGTTCTTCCCCCGCCGCCACCACAGCCGTTCCACGCCGAACAGCAGCCCGACCACGACCATCGACACCAGCCACACCGACAGGGCGGGCACGATCGACAGCGTCCACCCGCGGCCCTGGACCTTCACGTTGTCGGGGTCGGAGCGCTGGTAGTCCACGTACACCCGGTCGCCCTGCGACAGGCCGGTCGGGTACTTCAGCCCCCGGTCCGGCTGGTGGTAGACCCCGGCGTCGTCGCGGTAGCGCACCACGGTGGTGTTCCCGCCGCCGAGGACGTCGGCCACGGCCACACCGCGGTCGCGGGCGATCTTCGCGTCGCCGATCGCGGCGTTGACGACCAGCATACCGCTGACCGCGGTGGCCAGCACCGCCAGCGCGAGGATCGTCTGCACCAGGCGGCGGTGCACGGTCGCCCGCGAGGGGCGCAGCGCCTCCACGGAGCTCAGGAACGACGGGCGGGAAACCACGGCGTCACCCCTCCTGTGCCGGCGTCGCCGGGGTGACAGTGGTCTTCTCCGTGAGCTGACGGTGCATGCGCTCGCGCGGGGCGCGTGTCACCGCGGCCTCGACGACGAGCATGCCACCGGCGCCCTCGGCGTGGTCCTCCAGCGCCAGGGCCAGTTCGTTGATGTTCGTCACGCGCCGGTGCGCCACGTTGTAGCCGTCGCACAGCGCCTCCAGGTCCGCGCCGGTGGGCGTGCCCACCACCCGGTCGAAGGCGGACACGCCGTCCTCGAACTCGCGCAGCCCCGGTACGCCGACCTCGAGGGTCTCGAAGATCGCGCCGCCGTCGTCGTTGGACACCACGATCACCAGGTTCTCCGGGCGCGGTTCGCCCGGGCCCACCGACAGGCCGTTGACGTCGTGCAGGAACGTCAGGTCACCCATCAGAGCCACGGTGCGCGGTGCACGCATCAGGTCCGGTTCCGCCGAGGCGTGCGCCAGGGCCACACCCACGGCCGTGGACACGGTGCCGTCGATGCCGGCGGCACCGCGGTTGGTCACCACGTGCACGCCGGGGAACGGCAGGCCGGTCAGTGAGGCGTCGCGCACGGCGGAGGACGCCCCGAGCACCACTGCGTCCCCGTCCGACAGGCTGTCCGTCACCGCGGCGGCGACGTGCAGGCCGGTGAACTCACCGGCGGCGATCTCCTCACGCACCGCCGTGGCGGCGACCTCGCCGGCGGCGGCGCAGGTGCGCAGCCAGCCGCGCGGGTGCTCACCGGTGACGCGCACCCCACGGAACGGTGCGGCGGTGTCGACGTCGGAACGTCCCACACTCGGGGCGGTGGGACGGTCGGAGACCGGCACGACCCGGATCGCCGGGTCCGCCAGCAGCCGGGCGGTGCCGCGGTGCAGCGTGGGACGTCCGACGAGGACGATCTGCTCCGGACGCATCTGCGCCCGGTAGTCGCCGTCGCCGACGCCCGCGCCGATCTCGGCGGCGAACAGGCCCGCGGCGGCCGGGTGCACCGGGGTGTCCGGGGCGGGGCTGCCGGGCTCGGCGATGGTCGGCACACCCGCGAGCTCGTCGAGGACCTCCTGCGCCCAGACGCGGTCACGCACATCACCGGTGACCACCAGGGTGCGCAGCGACAGGTCCACCGTCGCCGCCGGGTCGTGCGGGGTGCGCAGCCGGTCCGGGACGCTCCGCTCGCTGCCGGCGAGCGTCGCGGCGAGGGTCACGTCCGCCGTGGTGGCGGGGACCAGGGGCTCGGCGAAGGGGACGTCGACCTGCACGCCGCCGGCCCCGACCGGGCCCATGGCGTGCAAGACGGCGTGGGCCACCCGGTCGCGCACGGTGGCGTCGGCGGATGCGGCGTCCTGCGCGTCCCCCTCAGAGCCACGGACGGCGGCGTCGATGCCGACGGCCTCCACGGCGTGGCTGCCGAAGATGCCGAACTGGTCGATGGTCTGGTTCGCCCCCGAGCCCAGCATCTCCCACGGCCGGTTCGCCGACAAAACGATCAACGGCACCCCGGCGGCGGTGGCCTCCACCATCGCCGGCATGCAGTTCGCCACCGCCGACCCGGAGGTCATCACCACCGGCACCGCCCGTCCCGAGCGCTTGGCCAGGCCCAACGCCAGGAAGGACGCCGACCGCTCGTCCGTGCGCACGTGCAGGCGCAGCCGGTGACGCCGGTCCGCCTCGGCGAAGGCCAACGCCAACGGCGCCGACCTGGACCCCGGGCAGACCACCGCCTCGCGCACCCCGTTGGCGATGAGGGCGTCCACGACGACCGCCGCGACGCGGGTCGCCGGGGCCAGATGCGCGGCGCCCGTGTGGTCGCTACCGTTGTCGCCGCTGTGGTTGGGGGTGTCGATCAGGTCAGTCACACCCTCTGACGCTACCTGTCGACCTCGCCGCGACCACAGCCGGACCTACCTGCCCACCGCGCGGGCGAGGTGGCGTCCGGTGAGGGTCGTCGCATCCACCAGCTCCGCCGGCGTGCCGGTGAACACCACCTGCCCACCCTCGTGGCCAGCCCCGGGGCCGACGTCGATGATGTGGTCGGCCTGCGCCATCACCGCCATGTTGTGCTCGATGACGACGAGGCTGTAGCCGTCGTCGACCAGCGACTGCATCATCGTGACCAGCGTGCCGGTGTCCGCCAGGTGCAGGCCCGAGGTCGGCTCGTCGAGCACGATGACGTGTCTCCGTCCACACCCTTGAGCCCCTCACCGATCTTCGCCGCGAGCTTCAGACGCTGCCGCTCGCCGCCGGACAGGGTGTTCAACGGCTGACCGAGGCGCAGGTACCCCAGCCCCACCTGGGCCAGGCGCTCCAGCACCGCCACCACGTTGCGCGAACCCGCACTGGCCTTCACCTCCCCGGCGAAGAACTCGCGGGCGGCCCGCACCGTCATGTCCAGTACGTCGCTGATGGTGCGTCCGGCCAGGGTGAACTCCAGGACCTCCGGTCGGAAGCGGCGTCCCCCGCACTCCTCGCACGGGGTGGACACCCCCGCCATGATCGCCAGGTCGGTGTAGACCACGCCGAGGCCGTTGCACACCGGGCACGCGCCCTCGGAGTTCGGACTGAAGTGCGCCGGTGTCGCCCCGGCGGCCTTGTTCGCCCGGGCGAAGAGCTTGCGCACGTCGTCGAGCAGACCGGTGTAGGTCGCCGGGGTGGAGCGGCGCGAGCCGCGGATCCCGGACTGGTCCACCACCGTGACCCCGTCCCTGCCGGTCAGCCCGCCGTGCACCAGCGAGGACTTGCCCGACCCCGCCACGCCGGTGACCACGGTGAGCACGCCGAGGGGCACGTCGACCGAGACGTCCTTCAGGTTGTTGTCGTTGACGTGCTGCAGCGCGATCGTGCCGGTGGCCTCGCGCACGTGTCCGCGCAGGCTCACGCCGCGCTCCAGGGAGCGCGCGGTGACGGTGTCCGCCCCGCGCAGACCCTCGTAGGTGCCGGCGAACACGATCTCGCCGCCGGCGTCGCCGGAGCCCGGACCGACGTCGACCACGTGGTCGGCGGCGGCGATGACCTCGGGTTTGTGCTCGACGACGAGCACGGTGTTGCCCTTGTCGCGGATGCGGCGCAGCAGGTCGATCATCCGGTCGATGTCGTGCGGGTGCAGCCCGATGGTCGGCTCGTCGAAGACGTACGTGACGTCCGACAAGGACGACCCGAGGTGGCGGATCATCTTCACCCGCTGCGCCTCACCGCCGGACAGGGTGCCCGCCGGGCGGTCGAGGCTGAGGTAGCCCAGGCCCACGTCCACCAGGTTGTCGAGCATGCCGAGCAGGTTGGTGCGCACGGGTGCCACCGAGGGTTCGGCGTCCAGCGCCAGCACGAGCTCGCGGAGCTCTGTGACCTGCGTGGAGTTCCACTCGCCGATGGTGCATCCGGCGACGGTGGCCGTGCGCGACGCCTCCTTGAGGCGGGTGCCGTGGCAGTCCGGACACGGGCCGGTGGTGCTGATGCGCTCCACGAAGTTCACGATCTGCTTCTGCTTCGGCGGGGTGTCGCGGTCGATCCACAGGCGGCGGATGCGGGTGACCAGCCCGTCGTAGCTCAGGGTGGAGAATCCGCCGTTGGCGTCCTTGTCTTCCTTCGGGACCTTGATCTTCTGCGCCGGGGCGTACAGGAAGAACTCGCGCTGCTCCTCGGTGAAGTCGGCGACCGGGACGTCCGGGTCCAGGCGCGGGTTCTTCGCGTAGGACGACCAGTACCAGTCCCCCACGCCGAAGCCCGGCGCGTCGATCGCGCCCTCGTTCAGCGACTTCGACTCGTCGAGGAATGCCGACAGGTCCAGCGTGGCGCCCACGCCGGTGCCCTCACAAGTCGGGCACCAGCCCTCGGGCAGGTTGAAGGAGAAGTGGCCGGACGCGCCGACGTACGGCTGCGACAGGCGGCTGAACAGCAGCCGCACCAGGGAGGACGCGTCGGTGGCGGTGCCGACGGTGGAGCGTGAGTTCGCGCCCATGCGTTCCTGGTCGATGATGATCGCCGGCGAGAGGTTCTCCAGGACGTCCACGTCCGGTCGCGGCAGGCTGGGCATGAAGCCCTGGATGAACGCGCTGTAGGTCTCGTCGATCAGCCGGCGCGACTCCGCGGCGACGGTACCGAACACCAGCGAGGACTTACCGGACCCGGAGACGCCGGTGACCACGGTGAGCTTGCGCTTGGGCAGGTCGACGTCGATGTTCTTGAGGTTGTTCGCCCGGGCACCCCGGACGTGGATGGTGTCGTGGCTGTCGCTCATTGGCCCCTTTATAGCCGAAGGCGCGGGGTGGGCCGACCTCGCTACGGCTCACCCCAGGTGCCGGTAGGACGCCGCGAGGCGCTCGAACCACCAGTCGCGGCGCTCGGCGGAGGACGCCAGGGCGTCGAGCCGGTCGGCGTCGGGCGTCAGCGGTTCCACGGCGAGGCGTCCGTCCACGATCTGGCGCGGCGCGCAGATGTCCTCGGCGTACAGCGAGCCAGTGGCCAGGCCCGCGGCCTGCGGGACGACAGTCATCTCGTCGTCGTCGGTGTAGCCCGGCAGCGTCGCCGCCGCGAGGATGCCGGCGTACATGCCCACCCCGGACTCCAGGGCGGAGGACACGGTGACGGCCACGCCGAAGCATCCGACCTCCTCGGCGATCGCGCGGACCTGCGACACCCCGCCCAGCGGCGCGGCCTTGAGCACGGCCACGTCGCAGGCCCCGGCCTGCACCGCGGCCATCGAGTCGGTGGACTTGCGGATGAGTTCGTCGGCGGCGACGCGCACCATCATGCCGCGCGAGCCGAGGCGCTTGCGCAGTTCGGCGAGCTCGGCGACGGTGGCGCACGGCTGCTCCACGTAGTCCAGGGGCCCGCCGCCGCGCGAGGGGTCGGTCAGCGCGGTCGCGGCCTCGAAGGCCTCGTCCACGGTCCAGCCGGCGTTGGCGTCGACCCGCACGGCGATGCCGGGACGCGCCTCACGCACGGCGCGCACCCGCGCCAGGTCGTCCTCCAGCGTCTGTCCCTTCTCGGCGACCTTCACCTTCACGGTGGTGCACCCGGGGTAACGCTCCAGCAAGCGCGGCACGGCCTCCGGGTCGACCGAGACGTCCACCGCGGGGATCGTGGCGTTGACCTCCACTGACCCCGTGGTGGGCGCGGCCACCTCACCCCAGCCGAGCTCCACGGCGCTGCGCAGCCAGCGGGAGGCCTCCGGGGCCCCGTACTCCAGGAACGGCGACCACTCGACCCAGCCGGACGGTGCCTCGAGGAGCATCAGCTCGCGCTCGGTGACGCCGCGGAAGGGCACACGCAGCGGGCAGGTGACCACGCGGGCCCGGTCGCTGAGCTCGGAAAGGGACGGAAGGGCGTGAGGCAGCATGACCACACCCTACGATGGTCCCATGAGCGACAATCCTTTTGACCCTTCCCAGTGGCGCGAGGTCCCCGGCTTCGACTTCGACGACATCACCTACCACCGGCACGCCGGTGAAGGACGCGAGAACGGCATCGTGCGCATCGCCTTCGACCGTCCCGAGGTGCGCAACGCCTTCCGACCGCACACCGTCGACGAGCTCTACCGCGCGCTCGACCACGCACGGCGCTCCCCCGACGTGGGCACGATCCTGCTGACCGGCAACGGGCCGAGCCCGAAGGACGGTGGCTGGGCGTTCTGCTCCGGCGGCGACCAGCGCATCCGCGGCCGTTCCGGCTACCAGTACGCCACCGAGCACGACGGTGACGTCACCGAGGCCACCGCGGACAAGGTCGACGAGGCCCGCGTCAAGGCCGAGGGCGGACGCCTGCACATCCTCGAGGTGCAGCGGTTGATCCGCACGATGCCGAAGGTCGTCATCGCCGTGGTCAACGGCTGGGCCGCCGGCGGCGGACACAGCCTGCACGTGGTGTGCGACCTGACCATCGCCTCGCGCGAGCACGGCATGTTCAAGCAGACCGACGCCGACGTGGGATCCTTCGACGCCGGCTACGGCTCGGCCTACCTGGCCAAGCAGGTCGGTCAGAAGAACGCCCGCGAGATCTTCTTCCTGGGACGCTCCTACTCCGCCGAGCGCATGATGCAGATGGGCGCGGTCAACGAGGTCGCCGACCACATCGAGCTGGAGGACACCGCGGTGCAGTGGGCGCGCGAGATCAACGGCAAGTCCCCGACGGCGCAGCGCATGCTGAAGTTCGCCTTCAACCTGCCCGACGACGGACTCATGGGCCAGCAGGTCTTCGCCGGGGAGGCCACCCGCCTGGCGTACATGACCGACGAGGCCGTGGAAGGCCGCGACTCCTTCCTGAAGAAGCGGGCGCCGCGGTGGGACGAGTTCCCCTACTACTACTGACGGGGCGCCGGGCCCGCCGGGGGACGGCACAGCCCGGCACCGGTACCTGAGTGCCACATGTGAATCCGGGGAGCCGGAGGTCAGCGTCCTGCGAGAACAGGGGCGATGATGGGCGGGGTCAACGATCAGTCCAGCCCCGGATTCATTCCGCAGGTCACTCCGGTAGCACACTTTCCGATTTTCCCTTGAATTCACCCACTGTTTACCTGTTCCGTCATTCGCGGTGAATACGACCACTTCCACGACCTGCGGTTATGCCGCCTGTCCGACCCGCTTAAGTGAATACGATATACCCCCATTTAATACCCCCGTCGACGTCCGGGGAGTAGACGTTTGCGCCGATAAGCGGGATATTTCTAGGTGTGACTGAGCTTCTCATCCTCGTGCTCGTGATCGGGACCGCCCTGGCGTTCGACTTCACCAACGGTTTCCACGACACCGCCAACGCGATGGCCACCTCCATCGCCACCAAAGCCCTGAAGCCGAAGACGGCCGTCGCCCTCGCGGGCCTGCTGAACCTCGTCGGAGCGTTCCTCTCCGTGGAGGTCGCCAAGACCGTCGCCAACGGCATCGTGAACCTGGAGGACTTCGACCTCAGCGTCGTCGCGGAGGCCGACAAGCTTCTGCTCGTGGTCTTCGCCGGTCTCATCGGCGGCATCCTCTGGAACCTGTTCACCTGGCTCTTCGGGCTCCCCTCCAGCTCCTCCCACGCCCTGTTCGGCGGCCTGATCGGCGCGGCGATCGCCGCCCTCGGCGTCTCCGGCGTGGTGTGGGACGGCGTCCTGCAGAAGATCATCGTGCCGGCGCTGGCCGCCCCGGTGATCGCCGGGCTGGTCGCCGCCGTCGGCACCGCCGGGGTCTTCAAGCTCACCCGTCGCACCCGTGAAGGCGAGCGCGACAACCTCTTCCGCCTCGGCCAGATCGGCTCCGCCTCCCTGGTCGCCCTGGCGCACGGTACCTCCGACGCGCAGAAGACGATGGGCGTCATCTTCCTCGCCCTCGTCGCCAGCGGGAACCTGGACGCCGCCGCGGACATGCCCTTCTGGGTCACCGCGAGCTGTGCCATCGCCATCGCCGCGGGCACCTACGCCGGCGGCTGGCGCGTGATCCGCACCCTGGGCAAGGGCCTGGTGGAGATCACCTCCCCGCAGGGCATGGCCGCCGAGACCTCCTCGGCCGCGATCATCCTGACCTCCGCGCACATGGGTATGGCGCTGTCCACCACCCACGTGGCCACCGGCTCGATCCTGGGCTCCGGTGTCGGCAAGCCCGGTGCGAAGGTCCGCTGGAGCGTCGCCGGACGCATGGCCATCGCCTGGGTCACCACCCTGCCGCTCGCCGCCGCCGCGTCCTGGCTGGTGTGGTCGGCGTCCAACCTGGTCGCCGAGGCCACCTCGATGGCCGTCGGTTCGCTGTTCTCCTTCCTGATCCTGGCCATCGGTGTGGGCCTGATCGTGTACAAGGCGCGTAAGCAGCCGGTGCACGCCGACAACGTCAACGAGGACTGGGACGAGCACGGCCTGTCCCCCGAGGACGCCGCCACCGCCGCGGACGCTACCGCCGCCACCAACGCCGCCAGCGCCGCTGACGCTGCCGAGCCCGGGGCCCCCGCAGCCACCGACAACGACACCCTCGTCCACGCCCTGGCCGGCTCCGGCGCAAGCTCCGCCGACGCCGCCGCGGCCCCCACCGACGCTGCCGGGGACCCGGGGATCGGACGCGGCGACCCCGCCTCCGTGCTCGACACCTCCGCCGGACACCCGACCAGCCAGGAGAACTAGATCATGACCATCCTCGAGTCACTGCTCCAGGTCACCATCGCCGGACTCGTGCTGGGCGCCGGTCTGCCGATCCTCTTCGGCGTGGGAATCCGCCTCTGGGTGCCCGCCGCCGACGGCGCCGACAGCACCGTCACCCACAACACCGGGTGGCGCCGCTCCGCCGCCATGGTGATTTTCGCCCTCATCGCCCTGGCGATCCTGGTCGGACTGATGTGGGTCACCCAGGGCCGCATCTACTCCACCTTCGGCTGGGACGTCTTCGGGACGGCGACCACCGGCGGCGGGCACTGACGGCAGGCACTGCCACAGTCACATTCTGGACGGGCAACATCCCCTTCACGCAGGAGAAACAGAGATAATACTTGACGTCTCCCATTGTTTGCATCTACCATCTTGGGTAGATCGACGAACGTCGTCCTCTGTTCCCCCGCCACAACGGCGGTTACCTGCCTGAAGGAAGTGAATCCCGTGCCGTCCACGACATCCATCACCCGGCGACTGGTCAGCCTCTTCGACTGGTACCGCCGCCCCAGTTCCGGAGACCAGGCCTTCATCGACAACACCGTGCTCGGCGTCCTGCCCGGATCCTGCACCATGACGTTGCCGCGCACCGTGCGCCGCGAGGACACCGGCCCCAACACCCGCGTGTTCTCCCCGTCCGACCTGGGCGTGGGCACCGGTTCGACCGACGTCCTCGCCCTGCTCATTGACGAGGGACGCACCCCGGCAACCCCGCGCGAGGTACGCTACACCTTCCGCGCCCTGGAGGGCCGCCACCCGACCGACGCCGAGGCGTCCGCCGCCTGCTCCTACGTCGCCTCCTTCGGCCTGCTCGCCTGAGCGGGCACCACGGCGGCGTAGCGTTGGAGCAGTGAAGCTCGAAGCACTGCCCGTCGCCCTGAACACCGCCAGCGTCGCCGCCGCACTGCCTGTCCTGCAGGACGTGCTCGCCGGACGCCGCGCCGTCCTCCCCGTCCCGCCCGACGCCCGCGCGGCGACGGACCTGCAGGACGCCATGCGCGTCACGGACGTCACGCTCGACGAGGCCCCGGGCACGCTGATCGCCTGCACCTCCGGCTCGACCGGACTGCCGAAAGGCGCGCGCCTGCGCGCGGCCAACCTCCTGGCCTCCGCCGACGCCACGGCGTCCTACCTGCGTGCACGCTTCGGCACCGCACCCGGACCCTGGCTCCTGGCCCTGCCGCCGCACCACATCGCCGGTCTCCAGGTGATCCTGCGCAGCCAGCACGCCGGCCACTCCCCCACCGTGATGGACGACGACGGGCGGTTCACCGCGGCCGGCTTCGTGCGCGCCACCGCCGACCTGCGCGACCGCCATCCCGGGGAGAACCTGCACACATCCCTGGTGCCGACGCAGCTGCACCGTCTGCTCGACGGCACCGACGACACCGACGGCACCGACACTTCCCGCGCTCTCGCCGCGCTGCGCGAGTACGCCGCGATCCTCGTCGGAGGGGCGGCGACCTCGCCGGAGCTCGTGGCACGGTGCAGGCAGGAAGGCGTGCCGATCGTGCTGACCTACGGCTCCTCAGAGACCGCCGGCGGCGTGGTCTACGACGGTGAACCGATCCCCGGCACCGTCGCCACCATCGAGGAGGCCTCCGGGCGCATCCTGCTGAGCGGGCCGACCGTCGCCGACGGCTACCGCAACGTCGACGGTGCGGCGGAGCAGGACGCCTTCCCCGCCACCGGCACTTTCCGCACCAGTGACCTCGGCGCGGTGGAGGACGGGGTGCTCACCGTGCGCGGACGCGCCGACGGGGCACTCAACAGCGGCGGACTGAAGATCCTCCCCGAAGAGGTCGAGGCCGTGCTCTCCGCCATCGGGTACCGCTCGTGCGTGGTCGGCCTGGCTGACGACGACCTCGGCGAGGCCGTCGTCGCACTCGTGGAGTCCGAGGCCACCGCGGCCGAACTCACCGACGAGGTACGCGCCGCGCTGAAGGCGTCCGGCACCGCGGGCCACCTCATCCCCCGTCGCGTCCTCACCACGTCCGCCCTGCCGGCCACCGGACCAGGCAAGGTCGACCGGCGGGCCGTGCACGCGCAGATGCGGACTAGGCTGAGGAGCTGAGAGACACCGGGAGCAACCGGTGACGCACGCGCCCGTCAGGAGATCGACTTGTCCCACAACACCGCCACCGCCGGCGACTGGCTGACCGGAGCCCGCCCGCACACCTGGGCCAACGCCGTCGCCCCCGTGCTCGCCGGCACCGCCGCCGCCGTGTACGACGGACAGGCCTCCTGGATCCGCGCGGTACTCGCCAGCGTGGTCGCCATGGCACTGATCATCGGTGTGAACTACGCCAACGACTACTCCGACGGTATCCGCGGCACCGACGACGACCGCACCGGCCCACTGCGGCTCACCGGGTCAGGCCTGGTGCCGCCGGAGCGGGTGAAGTACGCCGCCTTCCTCAGCTTCGCCGTGGCCGGGGTCGCCGGTATCGTCCTGTCGCTGATGTCGGCCTGGTGGCTGATCCTCATCGGCGCACTGTGCATCCTCGGCGCCTGGTTCTACACCGGCGGCAAGAACCCCTACGGCTACCGGGGGCTGGGCGAGGTCGCCGTGTTCGTATTCTTCGGCCTGGTGGCGGTGACCGGCACGGAGTTCACCCAGTCCGGCACGGTCAGCTGGGTGGGACTGCTGCTGGCGGTCGGCGTCGGCAGCCTGTCGGCCTCGGTGAACCTGGTCAACAACCTGCGTGACATCCCCACCGACAGGGAGGCCGGCAAGACGACGCTGGCGGTGATCCTCGGCGACCGTGCGACCCGGGTGCTCTACGTGGTGCTCGTCGCGGTGTCGGTGGTGGTGACCGTGGCGGTGTCCGCCGCAGGCATCGCCGCCCTCATCGCGCTCGTCGCCGTGCCGTTGCTGTTCGTCGCCGCCCTACCGGTGGTCAAGGGTGCACAGGGCAAGGACCTGATCCCGGTGCTGGGGCTGACCGGCCGCGGGATGCTCGTGTGGTCGGCGGCGATGTTCATCGCGATGCTGCTGAGCTGACGCCCCGGGCGGGTCCGGGACCGTTCCTGGGCGGGCCCCAGAGACAGCAATCCCGGAGGTTGGTCGTACCCAACCTCCGGGGTTGCTGTCTGCCCGGGCCTTTCACGGCGCGGCACGCTCAGTCGAGGCGCTCCTCGAGCTGGGCACGCATCTGCTCCTTGTGGGCCCGACGACCCGCGTCGCGCACCGCGATCTGCTCGTTCACACGCAGCCGCAGCTTGCGGAACAGGAACATCGACAGCGGCAGGGCCACGATCAGGGCCAGCAGCGCGCTCATCAGCAGCGGGAACGACTGCCCCATCCCCATCAGGATCGCCACCGACTGGATGACCACCGTCAGCACCACGAACACCAGCACCCGGGCCAGGCCGTACAGGGCGATGTCGCGCCAGGCGCCGGCGGGCAGCTTGCCGGGGTTCAGGTCGGCGTCGGCGGTACCGGAGGCACCGGTGTTCTCGGCGCTGTCGGCGTCGACCGTGTCGTCGGTGTCCCTGGTGTCCCTGATATCCCTGTCTTCCACGTCCCCCACCTTACGACCCCGTGCAGCACGCCCCCAAAACCCTGCGGACCCCGCACCGCCGGACCGGGATGAATGTGATTCACACCCGCCGATCGACTCTGTGTCCCCAGGTGGTTAGCATGGAGGGACGTGTCGGTCCGGCGACCGACCACCCCTACGCCGACAGGAGGTCGACAACAATGGGACGTGTAATACTCGTGGTGCTCGTGATCGTCACGGTCATCGTGCTGTGGAAGGCATTCGGTCCGAAGACCTGGAACAACGCAGCCGGGGGATCGCAGAAGAGCCAGTTCCCGCCGCTGGGAATCCAGAAGAACCGGGGCGGCAAGGGTTCCGGAGGCGCGGGCGCGAAGGGCCCGGACGACGACCCCGACTTCCTCTGGAACATCAAGAAGGAACGCTTCAAGGCCCAGCGTGAGGCGGAGAAGCGTGAGCAGGAGGCGGTGGAACGCGCCCGGCGCGGGGAGCACTGGGACGCCGGCGAGACCGGGAAGGCTCCGGAGAAGCAGACGGAGAACCCGCCCGCCCAGGACCCCTCCACGGAGAAGCCCGAGAACAAGCCAGAGAACAAACCCGAGCACAAGCCCGGCTCCAACGGCTCCCAGGAGAAGAAGGACGGCGAGGCTGGCGCCTAATTGGGCCTGACCAGCCCGCACCTGCCAGCCCCCGTCAGTTCTCCTTGCCCCGCTTCAGCAGCGTGAACAGGTACGAGGCGTACGCCGAGGCCCCGTGGGCCCCCGCGCGCTCGGCGAGGTCGTCGTCGCTGAGGTACCCCATCCGCCAGGCGACCTCCTCCGGGCACCCGATCTTCAAGCCCTGACGTTCCTCGATGGTGCGCACGAAGTCCCCGGCGGCCATGAGGTTGTCCACGGTGCCGGTGTCCAGCCAGGCGGTCCCCCGCGGCAGGATCTCCACCTGCAGGTCGCCGCGCTCCAGGTACGCACGGTTGAGGTCGGTGATCTCCAGCTCGCCTCGGGCGGACGGCTCCAGCGACCGGGCCACGTCCACCACGTCCGGGGCGTAGAAGTACAGCCCCGGCACCGCGAAGTTCGACCGTGGGTCGGTCGGCTTCTCCTCCAGGGACGTCGCCGTACCGTCGGCGTCGAAGTCCACCACACCGTAGGCGGTCGGGTCGGCGACCCAGTAGGCGAAGATCGCCCCGCCGGCCACGTCGTGGAAGCGGCGCAGCTGGGATCCCAGGCCCGCGCCGTAGAAGATGTTGTCGCCGAGCACCAGGGCGACCGGTTCATCGCCGATGAAGTCGGCGCCGAGGATGAACGCCTCGGCCAGCCCGTTCGGGGCGTCCTGCACGGCGTAGGTGATCTCCACGCCGAACTGGGATCCGTCGCCGAGCAGGCGGCGGAACTGGTCGTTGTCCTCCGGGGTGGTGATCACCAAGATCTCCCGGACGCCGGCGAGCATCAGGGTGCTCAGCGGGTAGTAGATCATCGGCTTGTCGTACACCGGGACGAGCTGCTTGGAGACCCCCAGGGTGATGGGACGCAGCCGGGACCCGGTGCCGCCGGCGAGGATGATGCCGCGCATCACTCGCCCTCCCAGTTCTCCGCGTCCTGCTGGGCCTGCTCCCACGCCAGACGCAGCTCCTTCTCCCAGCCGCGGCACTCGTTCCAGGACGGCAGGACGACCCCGTCAACGCCGCCGCGTTCCACGTCGGCGACCGTCGGGGCCTCACGGTCCTTGTCGGACAGGACGATCTCCTGCACGCCGAGGGACGCCCAGTCGATGCCGATCCCGGCGTCCAGCGGGCTGACCGCGTGCTCGGCGCCCGGGTCGTAGCCCTCGGAGACCAGGTAGCTCATGGTGGCCTGGCCGGCACCGGCGGGCACGCCGAAGGCGTGGCCCACGCCGATCGGCACGTAGACCCCGCGTCGGTTCTCCGCGGAGAGTTCCACGGCCACGTGCTGCAGGAACGTCGGCGATCCGCGGCGCAGGTCCACGAGCACGTCGACGACGCGTCCTGCCACGCAGGTCACGTACTTGGCCTGTCCGGGGGGCACGTCGGCGAAGTGCACGCCGCGCACCACGCCCTCCCGCGACGTCGAGAGGTTTGCCTGGGGGATGTCGAAGGGGTGGCCGAGCTTGTCGGCGACGACGTCGGCGCGGAACCACTCGTGGAAGGTTCCGCGGTCGTCGCCGAAGATGCGGGGTTCGGCGACCCAGGCACCGGGGATCTCGAGGTCGGAGATGTCAGTCATGCCCACCACTGTAACGGCCCCCGCCGGCGGCGCCGCGTCGCCGACAGGGGTACACCAGGATATTCACATCTCCTTTATCTTGGAACATATATCTTTCTGTCTGTAATATCGCTGTGATGAACAAAGCGCGACTCGGGAAGGTCGTGGCCCGCGCCACGAAACCGCTCACGCCTGCCCTCCGCAAACTGACGACCCCGCTGACCCCCACCGACTACGCCGGTCTCTTCGACCCGCTGCGTGGCCGGGAGATCCGCGGACGGATCCTCGGGGTGACCCGCCACGGCGGCTACACCACCCTGACCATCTCCCCGGGCCCGGGCATGGGCGGCGCCTTCCACGCCGGGCAGTTCATCGGCCTCGGCCTCCAGATCGACGGACGGTGGCGGTGGCGCTGCTACTCGCTGACCAATGCACCGGTGCGTTCCGGGCACGGGCGCGGCCGCACCCTGACCGTCAGCGTGAAGCCGGTGCCCGGCGGCATGGTCTCCGTCCACCTCGCCGAGCACGCCAACGTGGGCCAGATCATCCGCCTGTCCGCCCCCGGCGGCGACTTCCACCTCCCGTCGCCGCTGCCGGAGCGGTTGCTCTTCGTCACCGCCGGCGCCGGCATCACCCCGGTGATGTCGATGCTGCGCTGGCTGCGCGAGGAGTGCACGCCGCAGACCTGGCCGGACGTCGTGCACGTGCACAGCGAACGCGGTGCGCGTCCGCCGTCGCCCTTCGCCGACGAGCTCGAGGCGCTGGACGCCCTGGACGCCCTGGACGCCGACGAGGCGTCCTACCGTCTCATCGGCTGGGACTCCTCGCGGCGTGGCCGCCTGAGTGCGCAGGACGTCACGACGGCCGTGCCCGACTGGGCGGCGCGCGAGACCTTCGCCTGCGGTCCCGGCCCGCTGCTGGAGTCCCTCACCGAGGCGATGCCCGGCACCCGCACCGAGACCTTCCACGCCCAGGGCGCCGCCTCCGGCAGCGCCGGCACCGGACCGGACGCCGCCGACCTCGGCGGCACCATCGAGTTCGGTGACTCCGGCGTGACCACCGAGTCCACCGGTTCCACGACGATCCTCGACGCCGCGGAGAACTGCGGGGTCAACCTCGTCCACGGCTGCCGGATGGGCATCTGCCGCACCTGCGTCGCCCCGATCACCGACGGCACCGCCGTGGACCTGCGCGACGGCGCCACCTACGGCCCAGGCGAACAGGTGCGCACCTGCTGCAGCGTCCCCTCCGGATACCTCCACATCGCCAGCAGCTGACCGGCACAACCCCGCCCGAACCCCCTGCACGACCCCTTGCCGACCCACCCCTGAGGAGCACCCATGGCAGTCCAGGACATCACCGCCTACGCCCACCTGTCCGACGACGACGTCCGCGACATCGGCCGCCGCCTCGCCGCGATCGAGAAAGCCCACCGCGATTCCCTGGGCACCAAGGACTCCGACTACATCAAGAGCCTCATCCGCGCCCAGCGCGCCCTCGACCTGATCGCACGCATCGCCACGTCCACCTCCTCCAACGTGGCCGTGCCCGCCGGGCTGATGCTGGGGCTGGCGAAGATCCTCGAGAACCTCGAGATCGGCCACAACGTGATGCACGGCCAGTGGGACTGGATGAACGATCCGGAGATCCACTCCTCCACCTGGGAGTGGGACAACACCGGCCCCTCCTCCGGCTGGAAGCACTCCCACAACGTGGTGCACCACACCTACACCAACATCATCGGCATGGACAACGACGTGGGATACGGCATCCTGCGCGTGACCCGCGACCGCAAGTGGACCCCGCAGGCACTGTTCCAGCCGCTGATCAACGTCGTGCTCGCCAGCCTCTTCGAGGTGGCCGTGGGCTTCTACGACGTGGAACTGGGCCGCTACTTCACCGGACGCCAGAGCTGGGAGGAGACCAAGCCCCGGCTGATCGCCGCGGTCGCCAAGACCGGACGCCAGTTCGGCAAGGACTACGTCGGATTCCCCGCCATCGCCGCGGCCACCGGCTTCCTGTTCCCCGGGTCGAAGGACGGGGTGAAGCTGTCGCGCGCCGCCGGGGCGAAACGCCGCGCGGCGGCGGCGCTGAAGACCGCCGTCATGGCCAACCTCACCCGCAACGTGTGGGCGTACGCCGTGATCTTCTGCGGCCACTTCCCCGACGACGTGGAGACCTTCACCCGCCGCACCCTCGCCGAGGAGACACAGGACGAGTGGTACCTGCGTCAGATGCTCGGCTCCGCGAACTTCCGTGGCGGCCCGGTGCTCTCGGTGCTGTCCGGGAACCTGAACTACCAGATCGAGCACCACCTCTTCCCCGACATGCCGTCCAACCACCTCGCCGAGATCAGCAAGGAGGTGGAGACCATCGCCAACGAGTACGGGCTGCCCTACAACACCGACAGCTTCCCCAAGCAGCTCCTGCAGGTGCAGCGCACGCTGATGAAGCTCTCCCTGCCGAACTCCATGCTGCGTGCGGACGCCTCCAACGCCCCGGAGGTCCGGTCGGACGCCGCATTCAGCTCCAACCCGGACATCGCCGAGCAGACCGGACACAAGGAACTGAGCAAGGGCCTCAAACTGCTGAAGAAGGCCCGCCCGAAGTTCCTGGCGTAGGTCGCCCTCCCGGACCGTCACGGACGGTCCCGGTGGTCAGCTCCAGCGGATCGGCTCGGTGCCGTCGAGGTCCTCGACGTCGGTGACCGCAGAGCTCCCGGTGGTCTCGGTGTTCTCGGTATTCGCAGTGTTCTCGTTGCCGCCGACGGTCTCCGCGGTCTCGCCGAGGTCGTAGGCGAACGCCATCCCGGTCGGGTTGATGCCGCGGGTGCGCTCCTTGTCGACGTAGCTCAGGCCGAACCCCGAGTAGGTGGTGCCGACCTCGACGTCGTTCATGTCGCCGGGCAGCATATCCTCCTCGTCGACACCGCACACCGACGGCTCAGCGCGTTCGACGAGGTTGGCCGCGGTCCCCGCGTCATCGGAGGGGTACGGCACCGGGGCGACGAGGTCGGCGCCCTCCCCTGCCCCGAGGAACTCCACCTCGTAGGGCAGGCACAGGAAATGGTCGACGTCGTCTGCCCCGTCGCCCACCGCGACCTCGTCGGCGTCCAGCACACTGGACCTCAGCGCGGTGACCTTCCAGAACTGCAGCGGTGCGTCCGACGCGACGTCCGTCTCACCACCACCGTCGCCAGCGGCCTGGCGGGTGACCACGTAGGCCGGCTCGTCGAGATCGAGCTCCGTGCCCGGCTCCGTCGGACGGAAGCCCTTCGGTGCGTCCCCGAGATCCAGGCCCGCTATGAGTTCGCTCTCGTCGGTGTCCTCCTCGACGACGTCGGAGGTCGCCGCCTCGTCGCTGTCGCCGCCGTCCTCACCGATGGAGCATCCGGTGACGGCAAGAACAGGGACGGTGAGCGCGGTGAACAGCACTCTTTTCCAGGTCGACGGCACCATCGGTGGCAGCGAAACAGTCATACTCCCGAGGATAGTGCAGGGGGTACCCACCGAGACGGCGGCGTCGCCTAGCCTGAGGTGACCCCCTCGTAGCCCCTGCGACCTCGACCCACCTCTCATCCGACGGAGCACGCACCCCCATGACCGAGACCCCGCCTACCAGCACCCGACCCCGGAAACGTGGCCGTCCGCGGAAGTCGGAGAGCGCACGTCAGGACACCCGCGAGCTCCTGTGCCGTACAGGTGTCGCCGCCCTGACCGAGAAAGGCTACTGCGCGACCGGCATCGAGGAGATCCTCACCTCCGCCGGGGTACCGAAGGGTTCCTTCTACGCCTACTTCGACAGCAAGGAAGCCTTCGGGGCGGCGGTCATCGTCGAATACGACCGCTACTTCACCCGCAAGCTCGACCGCCACCTGGGTGACGGGTCCGTCCCCGCCCTCGACCGCATCGACGCCTTCTGCGCGGATGCCGAGGCAGGCATGCAACGCCACTCCTACCGGCGCGGCTGCGTGATCGGCAACCTCGGCCAGGAGATGAACGCACTTCCCGAGGCCTACCGCGCGCAGATCGTCGATGTCCTCGCCGGATGGCAGGCCCGGGTCGCCGCATGTCTGACGTCCGCCAAGGACAACGGTGAGATCCCCGACGGGGTCGACTGCCGTCAGGCGGCGGAGGCCTTCTGGATCGGCTGGGAGGGCGCGGTACTGCACGCCAAGCTCCACCGTAGTGCGGAGCCGTTGAGGATCTTCCGGCGCTTCTACCTCGCTGGCCTGCGCGTACCGCCGGAGGATGCATAGGTTTCGCACCAACCGTCGAATTTCATAGACGATCGGTCTAATATTGGCGGGCGAACCCTTCCCCGCCCAGCAAGGAGCACCCGCCATGTTCACAGGTGTACTGATCGAGAACGACGACGCCGGCTACCGCGCACGACTGGCCGAACTCGACGAACAGCAGTTGCCCGACGGCGACGTCACGGTCCGCGTGAGCCACTCGGGCATGAACTACAAGGACGCCCTGGCGATCACCGGAAACGGCAAGATCGTGCGCGACTTCCCGATGGTGCCCGGCATCGACTTCGTCGGCCAGGTCGAGCACACTGACGGCGGTGCCGACTACGCGGAGGGCGACTGGGTCGTCCTCAACGGTTGGGGCGTCGGGGAACGCCGGTGGGGCGGACTGGCCCAGAAGGCCCGGGTCAACGGCGACTGGCTCGTGCCCCTCCCCGACAACTTCACTCCCGCCCAGGCCATGTCCATCGGCACCGCCGGCTACACCGCCATGCTGTGCGTGATGGCCCTGGAGCGCCACGGTGTCACGCCCGACCAGGGCGAGATCGCCGTGACCGGGGCCTCCGGCGGTGTCGGCAGCGTCGCTGTCGCCGTGTTGGCGAAGTTGGGGTACACCGTGGTGGCGATCACCGGCCGACCCGACGAGAACCGGTACCTTAAGGACCTCGGCGCATCGGAGATCCTCGACCGGTCGGACTTCTCCGGGGCCGGAAAGCCGCTGCAGAAGGCACGCTGGGCCGGCGCCGTCGACGTGGCCGGGAGCCACACCTTGGCGAACGTGCTGGCGGGGACGAAGTACCGCGGCGTCGTCACCGCCTGCGGCCTGGCCGCGGGCATGGACCTGCCCGCATCGGTGGCACCGTTCATCCTGCGCGGCGTGACCTTGGCCGGCATCGACAGCGTGATGTGCCCGATCGAGGACCGGCTGGAGGCCTGGCGCCGGTTGGGCGAGGACCTGGACCCGGAGAAGCTGGCGATGATCACCGAGGACGTCGGCCTGGACGAGGCCGTCCCCGCCGCCGAGCGGCTCCTGGAGGGCAAGGTGCGCGGACGCGTGGTCGTGGACGTCGACAAGTTCTGACGGCCCGGCGGCACCGCGGGAGGACGGCGCCGCCTCAGCGCCAGACGACGCGCCTGCCGTGCAGGGGGTCCAGGTCGGAGCCCTCGGCCTGGAACAGGAAGCGCACGCCGACAGGCTTGCGCGCGGCGCCGGAACCGTCCTTGCGCACGCAACCCAGCACCGCACCACGGTACGTCCTACCCTCGACCAGCTCGTCGAGGACGCCGGGGACCATGCCGGACGGTTCGACACCGCAGTGCAGCTCCGCCGAGTAGAGCAGCGGCTCCACAGCGTTGCCGTCGGCGTCGGTGGCGATCAGCACCGGAACGGCGACGGCGGGCTGGACGACCGGGTTGCCGTCTCCTCCGTCACCGAGGAAGGTGATCTCGTAGGGGGTCAGGATGTAGTGGTCGACCTCCTCCGGCGCGGGGTTCACCCCGACGGCGAAACTGCGGCCGAGGTCGAGGTCCTCCGGCGGGACGGTGCGGGAGCAGCCGGTGGCGATCTCCCAGTAGAGCGTGGGGCCGTGGGGCAGCCGGGTGAGCACCTCGGCGGTCTGACCGTGGGTCAGCGTGGAGTCCGGCAGGGTGAGTTCGAAGTCGGCCGGCGGGCCCGGCAGGACGACCGCCTCGTCGCCGACCTGGTAGCCGTCGCAGGGCTTGGCGCAGGCCAGACGGGGCACCGTAGCGCCGGTGTTGAGCATCGTGCGCCAGGTACGGCGGGCGGAGGGGACGGTGACGACTCGTGACGTGGTCATGCTGGTGGTCCTTTCCCCGGTGTGGCGCCGGGTGGGGGCATGTGGAGGCTTACATCGGTCAACCTACCCTTATTTGTTTTCACGAAAGGACACTCTGGAGCAATTGCTCCGGAACAATCCCCCACCACAAGAGTGTCCCAGCTCACAGCACACTTCCGATCCCCCCGGACGCCACCCCCGTACCGCCGACTGTCGGCAGATCAGTCGAGGATCTCCTCGGCCTCCCGGTAGGTGACCTCGGCGTCCTTGCGGCTGACCTCCCACCACGACCGGTTGTCCCGGTACCACTGCACGGTGGCCGCCAGTCCCGCCGAGAAGTCGGTGTAGCGAGGCTCCCAGCCCAGTGACCTCATCGACGAGGGGTCGATCGCGTAGCGGCGGTCGTGCCCGGGACGGTCGGTCACGTGGACCACGTCCCCGGCGTCCCGCCCGAAGAGTTCGAGCAACGCCTCGACACACTGCCGGTTCGAGCGTTCCCCGTCCGCACCGATCAGGTAGGTCTCCCCCGACACCCCACGGTCCAGGATCGCCCACACCGCATGGTTGTGGTCGTCGACGTGGATCCAGTCGCGCACGTTGTCGCCGGCGCCGTACAGGCGCGGGGTCTCCCCCTCGATCAGCCCGGTGATCTGCCTCGGCAGGAACTTCTCCGGGTGCTGGCGCGGACCGTAGTTGTTCGAGCAGTTCGAGATCGTCGCGCTCAGGCCGTGACTGCGCACGAAGGCGCGGACCAGGTGGTCGGCGGACGCCTTGGACGCCGAGTATACCGACGACGGTGCGTACGGGGTGTCCACGGTGAAGCGGTCGTCGCCGTCCAACGGCAGGTCGCCGAACACCTCGTCGGTGGAGATGTGGTGCAGGTGCACACCGTGGCGCACGCACGACTCGGCGAGCACACCGGTGCCCTCGGTGTTGGTGCGCACGAAACGCAGCGGGTCCCGCAGGGCGTTGTCGTTGTGGCTCTCCGCGGCGAAGTGCACCACCGCGGCCCCGCCCGCCTCCTGACCGGGAATGGCCAGTCCGGCGACCAGCTCGTCGACCAGGGCGGCGTCGCACACGTCACCCTCGACGAGGCGCACACCGTCCAGGCCGGCGAGGTTGGCCGGTTTCGCCGCGTAGGTCATCGAGTCCAGGACGGTGACCTGCACGTCCGGCCGGGTGAGGCGGGTGAGCCGGACGAAGTTGGAGCCGATGAAACCGGCACCGCCGGTCACCAGCAGTCTGGTGATCCGGCGGTCGGGGGTTCGCGTCATGTCAGTTCAGTCCGGCGTAGGAGTGCAGACCCGAGATGACGATGTTGATGAAGAACAGGTTGAACACCATCGTGGCGAACGCCAGGACGTTGATCCACGCCGCGGGCTTGCCGCGCATGCCCGGCGTCGCGCGGGCGTGCAGGTAGGCGGCGTAGAGCAGCCAGGTGATCAGCGAGACGGTCTCCTTGGGGTCCCAGCCCCAGAAGCGGCCCCAGGCGAAGTGTGCCCATGTGGCGCCGAAGATGACACCGAGGCCGAACACCGGCAGCGTCCAGATCGCCGCCCGGTAGGCCAGGGCGTCCAGCTTGGAGGCGTCCGGCAGCGGGGTCGCGATGGCGCCGAAGAACCCCTTCTCCTGGCCCTTCGGCTGAGCACGACGCAGCAGGTAGAGCAGCGAGGCCATACCGGAGACCAGACCGATGCCGCCACCGATCGACACCGTGGACACGTGGATGACGAACCAGTAGGAGTTCAGCGACGGAACCAGCGGCGCGACGTCGGCGTAGAGCTCGGTGCCCGCGTAGAACATCAGGACCAGGATCGGGGTGAGGATCCACGGCCACAGCACACGCATCGCCTTGCGGCGAAGGACGTAGCAGGCGATGACCATCGAGACACCCGAGACCACGGAGACGTACTCGAAGAGGTTGCCCCACGGGAAGCGTTCCGCGGCAAGCCCGCGCATCACGAGGAAGAGAATGTGCATCGCCACACCGAGCCAGATGACGGCCTGGGCCATGCCACCCCAACGGTCCGCACGGCGGAACCCTGCCCGGATGGACTCGACCTGGAACCGCGGCGGCAGCTCGTCCTCCGACAGAGAACCCGTCGCGATTCCGGAGACGTCGTGGGATCCGCCGTCAGCGGCGTCCTTGTCGGTGCCCGCGCCCGCCTCGTCGCTGGCGCTACCGGCCCCGGCGGAGACGGCGACCTTCTGCTTCTCCGCCTTGCCCTCGCCCAGGATCCGCGCCCGCTCACGCCTGGCTTCGGTGGCGGAACGGAGCATCCCGTAGAAGATGAGGGAGATGGCGAGACCGACCAGGTACAGCCCTGCCGTCGTGGCATAGGCCAGGTCGGAAAAATTCGCCAAGCCCTCGTTGACGTCATGGATGTCCATCCGTCGTTTCCTCCGTCGATAGTCACTGGACCGTATCTCGGCCCACGTTACTGCGCTCTACTAGCCAAAACCAAAAGTGAACTGGGGTTTAGCGTTCCTCAGGACGGTCTTCTGTGTCCCCGGTCTCAGTGGGCTCGGCCGGGTCGGCGAGCTCACCCTCGGCCTTCTCGCGGGCGAGTTCGCGATCGAGCTCGTCCTCCCAGTCCTCCCACTCGCTGTCCGTCTGGTCGAACTCCTCGTCCAGCTCCTCGTCCTCGAGGTGCAGCAGCTCCTCGGCGACACGGTTGAACTCACGGCCCCAGCCGGCGGAGTCCGTACGGGCCAGCCCGGCGATCTGCAGCGACGTGGTGCCGTCCTGGTTGTCGGTGACCCGCACCCAGAAGCGGCGGCGCTTGATCGTGAGTGAACCGACCAGGCTGATCAGCATCAGCAGGGCGAAGCCCAGAACAAACGGGGTCGTGGGATCGCGACTGACCTGGAGGTTCACGAACTCCTGGGCACCGTCGAAGCTGATCTCCGTGCCGTCGTCCAGGGTGACCGACTCGCCCTCCATGAGGTTGACGCGGTCCAGCTTCTGCAGGGCACCGCTGTGCATCTGCGTGGAGTCGAGCGAGAAGATGTCCTGGCCGGTACCGGCGTCCAGCCCCGTGTCGCCACGGTAGATGTCGATGGCGACCGCCGGATCGTTCATGGCCGGGAAGCTGGAGGTCAGCAGGGCGTCGTTCTCACCGGAGAACTCTGCGGTCGGGGCGAACAGACCCTGGATCGCCAACTGGTTCTGGCGGCGGTCGTAGAGGTCGTCGTACATCCCGGCCGGCGGGTCCATCTTGATCGCACCGGAGGACAGGAAGTACGTCAGGTCGTCCGGACGGAACTGGATGGTCTCGGTACGGGTCTCACCGTTCGGCCACTTCACGGTGAACGTCGGCGCGTAGCCGTGTCCCTGGAGGTAGACCAGGTCGCCGTCCACGTTGAGCGGGTGGTTGACCCGCAACTGCTCCTTGTCCCACTCGTCGGTGGGCAGCATCGCGTCCTCGCCCTCGGCGAAGTCGATGTCCGAGGAGAAGCTGGTGGCCTGTCCGGTGGCCTCGTACTCCGCCTCGAAGTTCTTCACGTTCACGCAGAACGGGGTCAGCGTGGTGCCGTCGAACAGGGGGCCGTAACGCATCGAGTCGAAGTTCGCGACCGCGGAGTTGCAGAACTCCGAGCTCGGCGAGTCGGTGCCGGCGATCACGATGACCTGGCCCTCGTAGTAGACCATGCGCCCCAGCAGCACGGTGATGAGGATCCCGACCAGGGAGAGGTGGAAGACGAGGTTCGAGGCCTCGCGCATGTAACCACGCTCGGCGGCGAAGGACCACTTCCCCGCCCGGTCCTCGGAGGCCTCGGTCGCCCCGCCACGCCATTTCGCGAAACGACGGGACACCTGCTTCTCCACGTCCTCCGCCGGGGCGTCGACCGTACCCTCCACGAAGTTGGGCATCCGGGTCAGCCGCTTCGGCGCCGACGGCGGGCGCGTCTTCAGCGCCTTGTAGTGGTCCCACGTGCGCGGCAGGATGCAGCCGATCAGCGACAGGAACAGCAGGACGTAGATGGCGGCGAACCACGGCGAGCTGAAGACGTCGAACAGTCCCAGCTTGTCGTAGATCTCGCCGACCCGACCGTTGTTCTCGATGTACTCCGTGACGTTGCCCTCGTTCAGCGACCGCTGCGGAAGTATGGCACCGGGAAGGGCGCCGAGGGCGAGCAGGAACAGCAGGACCAGTGCCGTCCGCATACGGGTCAGCCATTGCCAGGCCCGTTTCGGCAGACGCAGGAGCCAGCGGATCATGGAAACCTTTCGGGAGGGGAACTCGGGTGAAACCTAGAACGGCCTTGATCGGCAGAGTGGTGTCGGAGACCAGGCCCTGTCGGAGCCAGTCGACGAACACCGCCCACTGGCCGGTGACCAGCAGGATGCCGACGATGATCAGCAACGCGCCGCCGATGATCTGGATGGTGCGGGAGTGCTTCCGCAGCCATCCGACGCCGCGCAGTGCCCTGGCGGAACCCAGGGCGACCAGAATGAACGGTAGTCCCAGGCCCAGGCAGTACGAAATGATGAGGATGACGCCGCGCGCCGCGGTCATGCCTCCGGTGCCCGCGGACACCGAGATGATCGCGCCCAGCGTCGGCCCCAGGCACGGCGTCCAGCCCAGGGCGAAGACGCCGCCGAGCAGCGGCGCGCCGGCGAGGGTGGACCAGCGCTTCGGGGCCATGCGGGTGTCGTTCTGCAGCGGGCGGATGAAGCCCATGAAGACGACACCCATGAGGATCGTCACCACACCGCCGACGCGCATCAGCGTCTCCTGATTGATCTTCAGCGCACTGATCGCGCCGAAGACCGTGGCGGTGGCCAGGACGAAGACGACGGTGAAACCGGCGACGAAGAGCAGCGCCGCGCCACCGGCGCGGCCCCGCCTGCCCGTGACGACCGTGCCGTCCTTCGTGTACTCGGTGTCCGCGCCGACGACACCGGCGAGGTAGGAGACGTAGCCCGGCACCAGCGGGATCACGCACGGGGAGGCGAAGGACACCAGACCGGCGACGGCGGCGGCGAGCAACGCGAGCAGGATCGGCCCGGTCGTCACCGCCTCCGAGAACGCGGTACCGAGGTCACTCATCGTTCAGCAGCGGCTCCACGGCCGCCCACAGCTCGTCGTCGTTGACCTCCCGCAGGAAGACCTTCGCCGGACGGTGCTGCTTGTCCAGCACGATCGTCGTCGGGATGACCGAGGCGGGCAGGCCACCCAGGGCCAACGCCGACTTGAACGGCGGATCGTAGATCGACGGGTAGCTGATCCCGTTGTCCGTGACGAAGTCGCGGGCCTTGTCCGCCACCGAGTCACGCACGTTGATGCCCAGGATGGTGCCACGCCCGTCGTCCTCGAGCTTCTCCTGGACGCGCTGCAGATCGTCCGCCTCGCTGCGGCAGGGTCCACACCACTGGCCCCAGGAGTTCAGGACCACGACCTGGTCCTCGAAGTCGTCGAGCTCGATCGTCTCGCCCGGCTCCATGAGCGACTCGCCCTGGAGGTTGCCGACCGGGTCGCGGTCGTCCTCGTCGTAGCTGATCTCCGTCTGCCCGCCCGGGGAGACGAACTCGAAGGTGCCACCACTGGCCACGGCATCGGTGCCGGCGGTGTTGCTCTCGCCGCACGCGGCCACGGTGAGCGCCAGCGACGCGGTGACCAGCGCCGCCGCGATCCGTCGTCCCTGCTGTCCCACGTTGCCCATCAGATCAGATCTCCTGTGCCGGCTCCGAGTAGACCATGTCCACGAGGTCGTCGCCCTCGAAGACCAGCGAGGTCACCGAGGCCAGCTCACACCGGCGTGCCGCCGGGTTGTGGCTCAGCGGCAGCCCCTGCACGTCGCGCTGCACGCAGACGATGGGCAGCTGGTGCGTCACGCACACCGCTTCCCCGCCCTCGGCACCCTTGCGGGCGCGGTCGACGGCCCGCCACATGCGGTCGAGGATCTCGGAGTAGGGCTCGCCCCAGCTCGGGACCGTCGGGTTCTTCAGCATGGGCCAGCGCTTCGGGTTCCACAGCGCCGAGCGCACACCCTTGATGTGCAGACCCTGCAGGTCATTACCGGCCTCCAGCAGGTCCTCGTCCACACCCGGGGCCACGTCGAGCGACTCCGCCAGCGGCGCGACGGTCTCGCGCGCGCGCTCCAGCGGGGAGGAGACGACGTACCGGATATCGTGGTCGGCGAGGTCCGCGGCCACCGCGGCGGCCATCTGCCGACCGCGGACACTGAGGTGCCAGTCGGGCAGACGACCGTAGAGGATGCGGTCGGGGTTGTGGACCTCCCCGTGACGGACGAGGTGGACGATCGTTGTCATGGGTCCCGACACTACCTCGCATGGTGCTCAGGTCATAAGCGAACCACGCCAAGCAGACCACTCGGTGAACGACGATCACCCGCTGGTGTCATGCTAGCCTGCCCTCATGCATTCTATCCCCCGGAAAACCTCTGGACGCGGCCTGCGCCGCGTCGTCGCCACCATGGCGGCAACCCTCCTGACCTCGGCCACCCTGGTCGCCTGCACCTCAGAGTCCACCGACGGATCCTCCGACGGCTCCGGGTCAGGGGACTTCGAGCCCGTGACCATCACCCACGCGCTCGGTGAAGCCGAGATCACCTCGAAGCCCGAGAGGATCGTCACACTCGGCCAGGGTTCCGCCGAGACCGCCATCGCCCTGGGCGTGACCCCGGTGGCCACCGAGAGCTACGAGTGGGGCGCGGACGACTCCGGCCAGCTCCCCTGGGTCCGCGAGGCCGTCGAGGAGCAGGACGGCGACCTGCCCGAACTCATCACCGGTGGTGACGACGTCAGCGCCGAGGAGATCGCCGCCCTGGACCCCGACCTCGTCCTGGCACCGTGGTCCGGACTCACCCAGGACCAGTACGACCAGATCTCCGAGGTGGCCCCCACCGTGGCCTACCCCGAGAGCCCGTGGACGATCGACTGGAAGGACCAGATCACCACCATCGCCACCGCGCTGGGTGAGTCCGACCAGGCCGAGGACCTCATCACCGGTATCGAGGACGACTTCGCCGCCGTGCGTGAGGAGCACCCCGAGTTCTCCGAGCACGACTTCGCCTTCATCTACAACCAGGGCCCCGCGGAGAACATGGGCGTCTTCCTGCCCACCGAGCAGCGCGCCGCGATGGTCGCGAACATGGGCCTGAAGGTCGCACCGGTCGTGGAGGAGATGAAGGAGGACGAGGTCGTGGGCACCGACTCCGCCCAGTTCAGCCTCGAGGACGCCGACCGGCTCAACGACGTGGACCTGATCTTCACCTTCTACTCCGACGAGACCAACCGCGAGGAGATGCACGACAACCCGGTCTACGGCAACATCAGCGCCATCCGGGACGGCCGGGAGGTCGCCCCCACCGACCAGTCCTTCGTGACCGGGTCCTCGATGATCAACCCCCTGACCGTCCCCTGGGCCCTGGAGCGCTACGTCCCGATGATCACCGAGGCGCTCGACGCAGAGTAACGGGTCAGGGTGACGGGTCAGTCGGACGCCGGGCGCGCGGCAGCCGCCGCCTTCGCCGCGGGCACCAGCGCCGACTCGATCCGCTCGAAGTCGGCGTCCGTCAACGCGGTGGAGACGAACCAGGTCTCGAAGACGCTCGGCGGGGCGAAGACCCCGTTGTCCAGCAGCGAGTGGAAGAACGGCGCGTAGCGGAAGGTGTCCGCCGCCTGCATCTCGCCGAAGTTGTGGCCCTGCCCCTCGGCGAAACGCACGGACAGCATCGTCGTGGCCCGCTGCATGTGGTGCGCCACTCCCTCCCGCGACAGCGCCTCGCTGACCAGGTCGGACAACCGGTCGGCGTTGGCCTGCAGGGTGGTGTAGGTCGACTCGTCGGCCAGACGCAGCGACGCCAGCCCCGAGGCCGTGGCCACCGGGTTCCCCGACAGCGTGCCCGCCTGGTAGACGGGCCCCTCCGGGGCGAGCATGCCCATGATGTCGGCGCGTCCGCCGAAGGCCGCGGCCGGCATACCGCCGGAGACGACCTTGCCGAAGGTCGTCAGGTCGCCCGCCACGCCGTCCACCCCGAACCAGCCGGAGCCCGAGGTACGGAAACCCGTCATGACCTCGTCGAGGATCAGCAGCGCGCCGTCGGCGTGGGTGATCTCCTTGAGTGCGGCGTTGAAGCCGTCCTGCGGGTGCACGGTACCCATGTTGCCCGCGCTGGCCTCGGCGATGACCGCGGCGATCTGGCCGGGGTTCTCGGCGAAGGCCGCGCGCACGGCGTCGAGGTCGTTGTAGTCCACCACGATGGTCTCCGCCGCGGCGGAGGCGGTGATCCCCGGGGAGTCCGGCAGGCCCAGGGTCGCCACACCGGAACCGGCGGCGACCAGCAGCGAGTCCACGTGGCCGTGGTAGCAGCCGTTGAACTTCAGGATCTTGTCGCGTCCGGTGAAACCACGCGCCAGGCGCACGGCCGACATCGTCGCCTCCGTCCCGGAGTTGACCAGGCGCACCTGCTCCACGCTGGTGCGGTCGATGATCTCCTGGGCCAGATCGATCTCGGCCAACGTCGGCGCGCCGAAGGACAGTCCCTTGCCCGCGGCCTCACGGACCGCCTCGACGACCGCCGGGTGGGCGTTGCCGTGCAGCATCGGGCCCCAGGAGCAGATGAGGTCGACGTAGTCGTTGCCGTCGATGTCGGTCAGACGCGAACCGGCCGCCGAGGCGATGAAGGGGGCGGTGCCGCCGACCGAGCCGAAGGCCCGCACCGGGGAGTTCACCCCACCCGGGGTGACCGCCCTGGCCTGGTCCATCGCCTGCGAACTGTTCGTCCGTCCACTCATCTGCCGCTCCTTCGTCGTCCTGCTGGTTCGCGTGTCTTACTGACGTGCCCCAGCATAATGAGTGGGCTGCGGTCCCGGGTGCGCGGGGGAAGCGCTCAGCGCGACTGCCAGGGGCTCAGGTTCTCCCCCGCCCAGGCGCGCAGCCGGGCCAGGCGCGAGTCGCCGTTGCTGCCCGGCACCTCCGCACCGTCCCTGCCCAGCGGGTCGCCGATGCTGAAGTCACGGTGGCTGATGCGCGCCGACCGCCACTCGATGAGCAGCGAGGACCCCAGCATCAGGGCCGTGGCCAGCAGCGGGTTCAGCAGGCCGGAGACCGCCAGCACCAGGGCGAGGATGTTGTAGCCCCAGGCCAGCCACAGGTTCCAGTCCACGGTGGCACGCACGTGCCGGGCGAGGTTCACCGACTCCGCCACCACGGACACGTCGTCGCGGATGATCACCACGTCGCTGCCCGCGGAGTCCAGCCCACGGACCTCCCCGTGCTCCCCGCCGATGTTGTCGAGCCGGTCGGCCGACCCCATGAGGATGCCCACGTCGGCGACCTCGAGGCAGTCGAGCACGTCCTGGTCGCCGACCATGGCCACGGTGGCACCGTGGGCGTGCACGTTGCGCACCGCCGGGGCCTTCTGGGAGGGGATGATGCCGGCGAGCACCTTGGAGATGCCGATGGAGTCCGCCATCCTCCGTGCCACCGGGTAGGTGTCGCGGGAGAGCATGTAGGTCTCGACCCCGGCGTCCTCGAGCCAGTGGACGGAGGACTCGGCGTCCGGCTTCACCGCGTCGGCCACGTTGATCACCCCGCGCGTCCTGCCCCGCCAGCTGACCACCAGCGGGGTCCCGCCGCTGAGCACGGCGTTGGCCAGGGTGGGGTCGGTGAGTTCGGAGAGGTCGCGTGGACGCCACAGCTGGGCCTGGACCGGGCGCAGCGCCTTCTCCCCGGTCTGGGGGTCGGCGACGGGCAGGTCGACGGTGGCGGTGAACACGCCCTTGCCGTCGACCTCCACCGGGCCGGCCTCCAGCCAGTGCGGCACGTCCGCTCCCCCGGCGCCGCTGTCACGCGATTCCCGGTCGGCGCGCACGATCGCGCGCGAGACCCCGTGGGGGCTCTCCAGGCTCAGCACGCCGGCGACGCGCAGCACCAGTTCACCGACCTCGCCCTTGGCCGGGGTCACGCCGACGACGTTCATCGGACCCTTCGTCAGCGTGCCGGCGCGGTTGAAGATGATCGTGTCCACTGCGGCGAGTCGGTGGACGGTGCCGGTGTCACGCAGCAGCATCCCGTCGGACGCCGCGCGCGCCAGCCCCAGGCGCAGCGCCAGGGTGGTCGACAGGGCCAGGGCGACGGGGGCGACGGCGACGAGCACGGTCAGCGTGGTGGAGACCGCCGCGGTCATGCTGGACGAGGCCGTCCACCAGGCGATCCCGGCGATCACCGCGATCACCGCGGCCCAGGGCACCAGCAGCGAGGCGGTGCGCGTGGCGAGTTGCTCCAGGCGGTTCTCCTCGCGCTCGGCGGCGGCGATCCAGCGACGCACGGCCGCGACCCTGGTCCGTGACCCGGTGCGGTTCACCCGCACCTTCAACGGGTCGCCGGAGTTGGTGGACCCGGCGAAGACCGTGGCGCCGACCTCGACGGGCACGTCGCCGCGTCCGCCACTGAAGGGGCCGACGTCGACGACGGAGCGTCCTCCCACGACCTCACCGTCGCACGGGATGACCTGGCCGGTGCCGACGAGCACGTCGTCACCGACGCGGATCTCGGTGGCGGGGATGACCGACTTGGTGGGTTGGCCGCCGCGGGACTTGCGCACCACGGTCACGTCGCCGCCGCGCTCCACCGACAGCATGTTCAGCGCCAGCAGGGAGCGCAGCCGGGTACGGCGCGAGGCGAGCCTGCCGAACAGCAGCAGGATCGTGCAGCCGCAGGCGACGTCGAAGAACAGCGCGTCGGTCTGGTAGCCCCAGGAGATCAGGATGTTGCCGGCCCGCCAGCCCGGGTCACCGGCGGGGCCGGTGAGCAGTTCCACCAGGGAGTACAGGTAGGCCAGCAGGATGGCGGCGGAGGACGCCGCGTCGAGGGCGGGCATGCCACGGCGCAGCCCGCCGAGCATCGCGCGGTGGAACGGCCACGCGCTCCACAGCACCACGGGCGTGGCCAAGCCCAGGCACAGCCACTGCCAGTGGTCGAACTGCCACGACGGCACGAGCTGCAGCACCACCACGGGCAGGCCGAAGAGCAGCGCGACGAGCAGGCGCGCCCCGGTGATCAGGTTGCGGGCGGTGTAGAGCACCTCGGTGCCGACCTGGTGGCGTCGACGGCCCTGGCCGAGCTGGTGGAAGGACTCCCCCTCCAACGCCATGCGGGCACGGTTCTCCCTGTGCCGGTGCGCGTAGAAACTCGCCGGACGGGGCCGGGCCAGGCGTTCGGCGCGGCGTCGCAGCGAGGCGACGGTCAACCAGGACTCCACGCCCGCGTCGGTCATGACGTTGCGCAGCACGTCCGGTTTCAGCGACTCCGGCGCCGTCACCCACGCCATGGATGTGGAGTACACGACGCGGGCCTGCACGCCGGGCAGCACGTTGAGCGCGCCCTCGACGCGTCCTGCATGCGCGGCGGACTCCAGCCCCTCCAGGTGGAAGGTGAAGGACGTGAGCCGCATCCCGCCGCGACCCTGCCGACCCTGCCGGCCCTGCCGTAAGGAGTGCTCGAACGCCTCGGCGTCCTCGGGGTCATCGGGGTCGTCGGGGGCGAGTCCGGCCGCGCGGGCGGCCTTGCGTGCCTCGGCGATGGCCCGCGACACCGCGTCGGACACCTCGTCCGATACCTCCGGTTCCACGGCTCAGCCCTCCCGGTCCTGCAGTTCGCCCGGGGACCCGCCGAAGTAGGTCCGCACCGCCGGGCGGTACATCGCCAGGCAGGCCACCGCGAGGAACAGGGCCACGAGCGGCTGCTCCAGGCCGCCGACGTTGAAGACCCAGCCGACCAGGGTGAAGCCCATGGCCACCGCGGCGGCGATCATCAGCCGTCGGCGCCGACGGGCGTCGCCCTTCAGCAGCCCCGGCACCAGCACCCCCACCGCCACGGCGGCGATGACCTGGACCGTACCGACCCAGCGCATATTCGCCGAGAGGGTCTCGACGTAGGCCATCTGCTCGGCGTCGTCGACGACCGGGCGCTCGACCACCCACATCATCACCCCGCTGAGCAGCAGGCCGATGCCGGCTGCCACGAACAGCACCACGGCGACCTTCACCGAGCCGGGGATTCCGTCACCCGGGGTCCAGTAGCGGATCGCACGGTTGCGGTCACCGGGGTCGGAGTTGTGGGAGACCGGGAACATGCTGGGCACGGTTCAGCGTCCCCTGTTCTTCTTCTCGGCCTTACGCTTCTTCTTCTCGGCGCGTTCCTTGTCGAGTTCCTCGTTGCGCCTGGCCATCTTGTCGGCGTACTCCTCGACCTCCTGCTTGTCCGGCAGGCCGAACCAGTCGGCGTTGTCCGGGCGGGTGATCAGCCAGATGCCGACGGCGGCGACGACACCGGAGATGATCGTGCCCGCTCCGACGAGCAGCACCAGCGGCGTCGCGCCCGTGTCCGGCGGGGACGAGAACACCTGCAGCAGCGCCATGAGCGCCAGGTACACCGAACCGACGCAGAGGAACAGCCGGCTGCGCACCCCACCCCGGGCGACCCGGGAGGTCAGGTACACGCAGACCGCCACCGCCACGAGGTTGAACAGCAGGTTCAGGATGGCGGTGCCGGTGACCAGCGTGGTCTCCGACACCCCGTCGGGGATCGAGCCGGAGCTGACCTGCTCACGGACCTGACTGGTCAGCTGGCGGGGGTCCTGCAAGGTCATGACCAGCTGCAGGACCGCGGTGAGAGCCTGCACGGCACCGACGATGTACCAGGCACGCGCACCGTCGCGGACGTTCTCCGGTGCATCCTTCGACGAGGACGCGAGCCCGCCCGGGCGTCCGACCTTCGGCGGTTGCGGCCTGTCGGACCTGCCGGGGTCCTTCGGGCCGTCCGGCATGCCCGGCAGTCCCTGCTGCTTGTTCGGGGGTGTCTGCTGTGTCATATCGACGCCCAGCTTAGCCAACGGGCAGTCAGCCGCGCAGGAGGTGGGCCGCCTCGGTGGCCCAGTAGGTCAGGATGATGTCGGCGCCGGCGCGGCGGATGCCGGTCAGCGAGTCCATGATGGCGGCCTCGCGGTCGATCCAGCCCTTCTGCGCGGCGGCGGTGATCATCGAGTACTCCCCCGACACCTGGTAGGCGGCCACCGGCACGGTGGAGAAGTCGGCGACCTGGCGCAGGATGTCCAGGTGCGGCATGGCGGGCTTGACCATCACCATGTCCGCGCCCTCGGCGATGTCGAGCTCGACCTCCATCAGTGACTCGCGGGCGTTGCGGGGGTCCTGCTGGTAGGTCTTGCGGTCGCCCTGCAGCGAGGAGCCGACGGCCTCACGGAAGGGACCGTAGAAGGCGCCGGCGTACTTCGCGGAGTAGGCGAGGATGGAGACGTCCTGGAAGCCGGCGTCGTCCAGCGCCTCGCGGATGACGGCGATCTGGCCGTCCATCATGCCCGACGGGCTCACGACGTGCGCCCCGGCCTCGGCCTGGGCCACGGCCATGCGCGCGTAGAGCGGGAGGGTGGCGTCGTTGTCCACGACGGTGGCCCCGAAACGGTCCACGGTGAGCACGCCGCAGTGGCCGTGGTCGGTGAACTCGTCGAGGCAGGTGTCCGCCATGACGATGAGGTCGTCGCCGAACTCGCGGCGCAGGGCGGCCAGGCCCCGGTTCAGGGCGCCGTCGCGGGCCCAGGCCTGCGAGCCCTCGGCGTCCTTCGCCTCCGGGAGGGGGACGCCGAACAGGTCGACGGAGCCGACCCCGGCGTTCAGCGCCTCCTCGGCGGCGCGCAGCAGCGAGGAGTCGGTGTGCTGGTACACCCCGGGCATCGCGGAGATCTCGCGTGCCTCGTCCAGCCCGTCGGCGATGAACATCGGCAGGACCAGCTGGTTGGGTTCCAGGTGGGTCTCGGCGACGAAGTTTCGCATCGCCGGGGTGGTGCGCAGGCGGCGGGGACGGCGGACGGGGTGAGCGTGATCAGTCATGGTGCTGATCGTACGCCGGGCGCCGCGCGGGTTACTGCCCGGTGGTCGGACGACGCCGGCGACGGCGCTTGCGCGGCGGCGGGAGCTGGCCGGCGGTGCGCAGCTCGGCGACGTGGTGCGCCAGGGCGTCGATGAGCTCGGGGACCCCGGCGACCTCCGGCATCACGTCCACACGCAGGCCGTGCTCGCGGGCGGTCTGCGCGGCCATCGGGCCGATGCAGGCGATGATGGTGCGGGTGTGCGGCTTGCCGGCGATGCCGACCAGGTTCTTCACCGTCGACGAGGAGGTGAAGCACACCGCGTCGAAGCCGCCCGACTTGATCATGTCGCGCACCTCCTGGCTGGGCGGGGCGGCGCGCACCGTGCGGTAGGCCACCACGTCCTCCACGGACCAGCCGAGCTCCACCAGGCCGTCGACGAGGGTGTCGGTGGCGATGTCGGCTCGCGGCAGCAGGACCCGGTCCACCGGGTCGAGGTCGGCGTCGTACGCCGGGAAGACGTCCACCAGGCCCGAGGCGTTGCGCGCATTGGACTTCGGCAGCAGCTCCGGAGTGATGCCGAGGTCGCGGACCGCCTGGGCGGTCTTCGCGCCGACGGCGGCGACGCGCACGCCGGCGAGTGCCCGGGCGTCCAGACCGAACTCGGCCAGCTTCTCCCACACGGCCTTCACGGCGTTGACGGAGGTGAACACGATCCAGTGGTAGCGGCCGTCCACCAGCCCCTTGATCGCACGTTCCATCTGGGCGGGGCTGCGCGGCGGCTCCACGGAGATCGTGGGCACCTCGATGGGGATCGCACCGTGGGAGGCCAGGCGCGCGCTCATCGGACCGGCCTGGTCCTTGGCGCGCGGCACCAGCACGGTCCACCCGTACAGCGAGCGGTTCTCCCACCAGGAGTACTTGCTGCGCCGGCTGGCCTGGGTGCCCACCGTGACGACGAGCTCCTGGGGCATCTCCCCCTCCTTCGCCAGCGGCCCGGAGGCGGCGACGACGGACTTGAGGGTGTCCAGGGTGACGTCGTAGGAACGCTGACGCCGGGTGGTGGCGTGGGTGGTCACGGTGACCTGGGTGCTGCCCACCACGTCGCGCTTCTTGAGTTCGCTGGTGATCACCGGCAGGTCGGACGGTGCGGCGGTGAGGATCAGCGGCTTGGGTGCCGCGGCGATGCCGTCCCAGTCGGGCCCGGAGCCGGTGTCGGTGGTCAGGTCCACCGCCGTGTAGCCGTCGCCGGTGGCGATGCCGGTGTAGGCGGGCAGTGCCGAGGCCCCGGTCATACCGGGGACGACCTCGAACTCCACGCCGAGGGCGGCGACCTCCTGCAGCTCCATGAGCACCGCGGGGTTGCTCACCGGGTTGCCGGCGACCAGGCGGACCACGCTGTGGCCGTGGTGCACGTGATCGACCATGGAGTGGGCGACCTCGGCGGCCTCGACGGGACGGATCTCGTCCGGGTCCGGGCTGTCGGGGTAGGCGGCGTAGCCGGACGCCTCGGCGTCGCGGGCGGCCTCCTCGGCGGCGGCGTGCACGGCCACCGCCTCGGCGGTGTGGGGCGCGGCGAAGACGATCTCGGCGGCGGTGACCTCGGCGGGACGGCGCGGGCGGCGGCGGGCGCCGGCGGCCTTCGCCGCCTCCAGCTCGGCCTCCCACTCCTTCTCCGCGGCGGCGCGCTTGTCCTCGGGGACGGGCAGCCGGTCGGCGATGATGCCGCGCACGGCGGCGGTGACGGCGGGGTCGACCCACACCCTCGAGGTGTTCTCGAGGATCTCGCGGGCACGGACAGTCAGCAGCTCCGGGTTTCCGGGGCCGGCGCCGACGAACAGGACGCGTCCGCGGCCAGTCAGGGGACTGTTCGTGGGTCCCGTCTGGGGGATTCCGGCATTCGTCATGGAGGTGACTTTCTCAGGTAGGTCAGGCTGTGCTGTGTGGACGTGGTGCGACGGACCGGTCAATACCAGGTCAACGTGCACCGACGATGTCGGTGATGATCTCGGCGGCCCCGCCGTCGATGAGCTCGCGTCCCACGGCATGGCCGAGGTCGGCGGCGGTGGACAGCCACGGGCCCTGCGGTATCTCCAGGTCGACGGACCGCTCCCGGAGCAGCTGTCTTGACCCGTCGAGGGCGAAGACGCCTCCACGCAGGGTCAGGGTGCCGTCGACGTAGGTCGACCAGGCACCGACCGGGGCGGTGCACCCGGCCTGGAGTTCCGCCAGCACGGCACGTTCGGCGACGGCGGTGGCGTGGGCGACCGGGTCGTCCAGCCCGAGCACGGCGGCGACGGCCTCCTCGTCGTCGGCGCGGACCTCCACACACAACGCACCCTGGGCGGGTGCGGGCAGGATGTCGTCCACCGACACCGTCTCCGAGGCCCGGTCGAGCACGCCGACGCGCTCCAGCCCGGCACGGGCGAGGACGACGGCGGCGAGGTCGTCGTCGCTGACGCGTCCCATGCGGGTGTCGATGTTGCCGCGCAGCGGGCAGACCTCGAGGTCCGGGCGCAGGGCGCGGATCTGGGAGACCCGTCGCGGTGCACCGGTGCCGACCTTGGCACCCTCGGGCAGCTCGCGCAGGGACAGTCCGTCGACGCTGACGAGAACCTCACGCGGGTCCACCCGCGGCGGCACGACGGCGATGAACCGGTCGTCCGGCGCGGTAGGCAGGTCCTTGAAGGAGTGCACCGCGACATCGCACTCGCCGTCGGCCAGCGCATTGCGCAGGGTCTCGGTGAACACACCGACGCCGATCCGGTTCACCGGCGTCTGCGCCTTCTGCGAGGCGTCGCCCGGGGTGTGCACGAAATGCAGTTCGGCGACACCGGCGGCGTCCCCGAGCATGTCCTTCAGGACGCCGGTGAGGGCGTCGCGTACGGTGCCGGCCTGGGTGCGTGCCAGGTTGCTGGCCCGCGTCCCGACGAGGAGGTCGCGCGCCTCAGCGGACTGACTGCTCACGAAGCCTCCTCGATGTTCTGTCCGTTCTCCGACTCATCCCCTGCTGGCGCTGGTGTGGTGGCGTCCTGCGCCGGGGGTTGCAGCACGTTGCCGATGCGGGCCTTGCCCGCGTCACCCGGCTCGATGGCCTGGGACACCGAGGACGTGGAGCCGGCCGGCAGGTTGAACAGTGTGGCCAGCGCCTCGGCGTAGTTCACCGTCCCGTCCTGCGAACTCAGCTTCTTGACCTGCACCGTCGGGGTGTGGAGCAGCTTGTCCACCACGCGGCGCACGGTGCGGGCGACCTCGGCACGGTCCTCGTCGGCCATGCCCGGGGTCCGTCGGACCAGCTGGCCCAGCTCGTCGTCGACGACGTCGGCGGCACGGCGGCGCAGCGCCTTCACCGTCGGCACCACCGACTGCACGCGCACCTGCTCCAGGTACTCCGAGAGCTCCGTGGCCACGATGTTGCGGGCCGCGGACTCGTCACGGGCCCCGTCACCGGCCAGGGCGGTGAGCTCCTCGATGTTGAGCAGCCGCACGTCGGCGACGTCCGTCACCGCGTCGTCGATGTCACGCGGCATCGACAGGTCGACCAGCACCATGCGGTGCGGGCTGTTGCGCTGTGCCTGCGCCAGGTCGTCCGGCCCCAGCACCGTGCCCACGGCACCGGTGGCGGAGACGACGACCGCCGCGCCGTCCAGCGCGTCCTGCAGTCCGTCGAAGCCGCTCGCCGCGGCGTCCACCCCGGCCTCCCGGGCGTGGGCGGCGAGGTTCTCCGCACGCGCCACCGTGCGGTTGACCACGGTGACGTGGCGGACGCCGGAGCGTCCGAGGTAGGTCGACGCCAGCGAGGCCATTGCCCCGGCGCCGATGACCACCGCGTCGCGTCCCTCCATGTCCGCCACGCCGAGCTCGGCGAGCGCGTGGTCCAGCGCGAAGCTGACCATCGAGGAGCCGGCCTCGTCGACGGCGGTCTCGGTGTGCACCCGCTTGCCCGTGCGCAGTGCGCGCTGGGTGAGGTCGTGCAGCGTGGTGCCCACCGCGCCGTTGTCCGAGGCGGAGGTGTAGGCGTTGCGCAGCTGACCGATGACCTGCTGCTCCCCCACCACCATCGAGTCCAGACCGGCGGCCACGGTGAGCATGTGCTCCGCGGCGGCGTCGGCGTAGCGGACGTAGAGGTAGGGCTCCAGCTCCACGGCCTCCATGTCGGCGTGGGCGGCGATCGTCTCCACGACGTGGTCGAGTGCGGGGTGGAAGGCGGAGGTCGCGACGTAGAACTCCATGCGGTTGCACGTCGAGAGGATCAAGGCCTCGGTGACGCAGTCGCCGGCGACCAGGTCGCGCTCCAACCGGTTGAGTTCCGCCGGGGAGACCGACGCCTTCTCGAGAACCGGCACAGGTGCCGACCGGAAGGACAAGCCGACCAGGAGGACGGCCGCCGGTCCGGTGATCCCGAGTCCTGCCATGGCTGCACAGCCTCCCGCGAAATCGTCAGTGGTTACTCTTTCGCTGCGACGGTCCCACCCACCGACGCGCGGCGGGCGACGCCGTCCAGCGTTACCGGGTACCTACGGTATCCCCTTATGGTCCCCAATAACAAAAGCACCGGAGAGCACTCCTACCGACCCCCGGTTAACGGGAGCGGGCTGAGGGAGCGGCCGGGGGCGCCTCCGGACGGGCCGTGGAGAGGGCCTCCAGCAGCTCGTCGTCGTCGATCTCCCAGCACGCCACCTCCTCGTCGTCGACGAGGACGACCGGCACCCGGTCGCCGAACTCCACGGCGAGAGCGCGGTCGGTGTCGACGTCGACGACCTGCAGGACGACGCCCTGCCCGGCGCACACCGGCTCGATCTGCCGGCGGACACGTCCGCAGGACCCGCAGGTCTCGCGGACCATGATCGTCACCGTCGGGCTGTACCCACTGCTCTGGTCCATGTCCCCCACCCTAGAACAGCCTCCCGGCGGACACGACGGGCCATGCCGGGACACAACGAAGGCGCGGCCCCGTTCCCCGAAGAAGGGGAGGCGGAGCCGCGCCTTGGCTGGCATCGGCCTATTTACCGAGCTTCCGTCGCTGAACGCGGGTACGGCGGAGCATCTTGCGGTGCTTCTTCTTCGACATGCGCTTGCGACGCTTCTTGATGACAGAACCCATGGGTCCTCCCTCGTGGTAGGTCTTCGGTTAAGGATCATGCTGCTGGTCGGTTCCCGCACGGTACGCGACGGCACCGCAGGCGGACGGCAAACGGCAGGATAACCTCACCGATCGGGACCGATCCGACACGAATGCGGTCCAGTTTAACTGGCGGAGCGTTGCAACGGCAAAAGACCCCTCCCTCACACCGACTCAGGGTCGACGCGAGGGAGGGGTCTGGAGTCCCGGCTAGCCGGTCTGGCCCGCCTCGTAGATCGAGGCACCCAGGTATTCCTGCACCGCCTGCTCATGCACGCGGAAGGAACGTCCGACACGCACCGCCGGCAGTTCACCGGAGTGAACCAGGCGGTAGACGGTCATCTTGGACACCCGCATCAGCTCGGCGACCTCTGCGACCGTCAGGAACGTACCACTGTCATTGTTTGCCATAATTTCCAATCCTTACGACGCACGCACGCGCTGCAGGCTTCCCCTCCTGCAGAACTTCGACACGTCGGGCGCTCGCCCCATCCTATCGTTAATCTTGTGAATATTGCGACGAGAATGACAAAAGTTGACGGCTGGAGACCGGGGAGACGGGAGGCACTGGTGACACGGCTGTGACGAGAGTGACGCAGGGGGTGTTGCACCGTTACCCCCACCCCCGGACGGGGGAAGCGGGGGGTTGAAGCCTACTTCTCGTCGGCCGGGCGGCCGAGCTCCACGGAGCGGTCCACACAGGCCTGCATCGCCCGGAAGAACGCGGTCCGCAGACCGTTCTCCTCGAGACCGCGGGTCGCCGCGGCGGTCGTCCCGCCGGGGCTCGTGACGTTGGCGCGGAGATCCACGGGGTTCTTGTCCCCCTGGGCCATCATCGTGGCCGCACCCTCGACCGTGGCGATCGCGAGCTGCTGGGCGACGGGACGGGCCAGGCCGAGCTGCACGCCGGCGTCCGTCATGGCCTCGGCGACCATGAAGATGTAGGCGGGCCCGGAGCCGGAGACGGCGGTGACGGCGTCGATGTCCTTCTCTGCCACGGCGACGGCCTGGCCGACGGTGGCGAAGAGGTCCTTCACTGCCTCGACCTGATCGGCGGAGGTGAACCGTCCACCGGCGACGGCGCTCATGCCCTTGCCGACGAGCATCGGAGTGTTCGGCATGACCCGCACGGCCGGCACACCGGCGGCAAGGGCGGATTCCATGGTGCCCAGGCTCACGCCTGCGGCGACGGAGACGACGACGGTCTCGGCGTCGTTGTTGTCCAGCGTCGAGGAGATGTCCTCCAGGACGGAGACGACGATGTGGGGCTTCACGGCGATGACCACGAAGTCGGCCTCCGCGGCCGCGGTGGCGGCGTCGTCGGCGCCGGTGATCCCGTACTTCTCGTGGAGGAAGTCGAGGCGGTCGGAACTCGGGTCGAAGACGACGACGTCGGGCTTGTCGGCCGACCCCCCGTCAGCCACGAGACCCGAGATCAGGGCCTCACCGATGTTTCCTCCGCCGATAAATGCAATACGTGTCATACCCACCAGCGTGCCAGGCGAGGGTGAAGCACGCCACTTGCGGGGTGTCAGACGGACATGATCAGGCGTGGTCCGAGTGTGATGACCAGGCCGACGATGAACGCCAGGATCAGCACGAGCGTGTGCCGGTGGCGCAGCAGGGCGTGGACGACGCCGACGCACACCAGCGTGACCACGCCGGCCATGGCCAGGACCAGCGCGGTGGGCAGCTTGTCCCACAGCAGGGTGAAGCCGAAGAAGATGACGACACCGACCACCAGGGCGATCGCGGTCTGGCCCAGCAGTGCGGGCCAGGAGATGGCGTCGTCCTCGTACTCGACGATCTTGTCGGGGTCGTGCTCCTCGGCCTCGGCGGCGGGCTCGTGGGCCTGCTCCGGTGCGACGGCGGCCTCGTCGGCGCTCTCGTCAACGCTCTCGTCGACGTGCTCATCGTCCTGCGCCACCTCGTCGGTGGAGTTCTCAACCGAGTCCTCGGCAGAGTCCTCGGCAGGTTCCTCAGCCGCATCACCGGCGGACGGGTCGACGCGGGGAATGACCGTGGTCTCGCCGGCGCTGAACAGGCCACCACGTGCCGGCTCGGCGGCCGGTTCAGCGGCAGGCTCCTCCACCGGCTCGTCGTGGAGCTCCTCGTCGACGACCTCCCCGTCGACGACGTCTACCTCGTCGACCTTCTCCTCGGTGACGTCCCCGGCCGGGTCGTCCTCGAGTTCGTGGCCACCGCGGTGGGGGTGCTCGTCGGCGACCGGCGCGGCATCGGCGCGGTCGGCCCGGGCAGTGCTGTCACTGCCGTCGCCGGCGGCGTCGAGGTCCTCATCGTTGACGACGGGAATGGAACCGGTCAGCTCGGAGACGGAGACTCCACCGTCATCGAGGTTGCGTCGACGCCGAGGACGGTCTGCTCTGCGAGCACCGTCCTTGGCGTTGCGGGCCATAAGCTCCGCAACAGTCAGCTTCTCACTCATCCGTCGTTCCCATCATCGGTCATCACCTGCCGGACCGGTCGGCAGGCCCGAGACACCTTCGTGACCGCCGAACTTACCCGACGACCGTCACCCATGTCTCAATTATCAGGTGACAGTTTACAGTTATCACGTGTACAGCCCACATCGGCGCAACGACGGGCCCACGAAATCCGCGTGAACCGTGCGTCCACCTGTGGTTTCATCGGGCCCCGCTACCCCACCGGCGTAGCCCCCTCCCCGGGGAACACCGGTGTCCGGGGCGGACGTCCCGCCGGTCAGCTGCTCTTGTCGACCTCGACGTTCGGGTCGAAGTCCGCCGCGTCGGCGGCGTCCGCCCGACGCAGGATCACACCCTCACGCAACGCCCACGGGCACAGCTGCAGCTGCTCGATACCCAGGTGGCGCATCGTGGCCTCAGCCACTAGGGCGCCTGCCACGACCTGCGCCGAGCGGTCCACCGACACACCCTCCAACTCCGCACGGTCCGCCGCGGTCATCCTGGAGATGAACGAGGTCAACTGCCGCACACCGGGGCGGGTCAGCACCCGGCGCACCCGTGGGCCCGCCGAGGACGGTGCCGCACCGGTGAGGCGCGCGAGCATCCGGAACGTCTTCGACGTACCCACCGCCAGGTCGACCGGACCCGCCTCCTTGAGCTGCTTGACCGGTTCCTCGAGCGTTTCGTCGATGTGGGCGGCCAGCGCCTTGATCTCCTTACGGCTGGGCGGATCCGTCCGGAACCAGTCGTGGGTCAGGCGCCCTGCACCCAGGTTCACCGACAGCGCCACGTCCGGCAGCTCGTTGACCCCCACCGACATCTCCAACGACCCACCGCCGATGTCCAGGTCGCAGATACGTCCGGCAGACCAGCCGAACCAGCGGCGCACCGCCAGGAAGGTCAGCTCCGCCTCGGCCGTGCCGGACAGGATGCGCAGCTGCACACCGGTCTGCTCCTCGACCTCGGCCAGCACGGCCTCGGAGTTCGTCGCCGAGCGCAACGCCGAGGTCGCGAACGGCAGCATCTCGTCGCAGTGGAACTGATCCGACATCTCCGCGGCGAGCCCGACCCCCTTGATCAGCTTGCGGACGCCCTTCGCGGTGATGGCGCCGTCCTCGTCGAGGTACTCGACGAGCCGCATCGGCGTCTTCCAGTTGCTCATGGGGGTCGGCGGACCACCCGGGGCCATGTCCACCACCACGAGGTGGACCGTGTTGCTTCCCACATCCAAGACACCTAGTCGCACGGTTTCAACCCTATCCGGTCTACGGTGTTGACCGTGACCCATTCTGTTCTTTCCAACATCACCAGCGGCTACCCGGACGGGACCCCGGCCGACCTCGCGGTGCGTTCAGGACAGGAGACTCCCGCCGACCATCAGCGCGAGTACCTGGAGTTCACCGACCCGGCGGATTCCGAACACATCGTCTCGGTCGATCTTACGTGGCTCCTGTCGACCTACCGGTGCCGCTTCGGCACGGACGCCTGCCACGGAATCGACGCGGAGCACCCTGACGTGGGTTGTTGCGTCCACGGCGCCTTCCTCACCGACGATGACGACCGTGGTGCCCTCGCCGAGATCGTGCCCCACCTGACCGACGAGGACTGGCAGTTCCGGTCGATGGTGATGGACGGTGCCCGGAACACCGACGGTAACGCGGACGGGGACGCCGACGGCATCGAGCCGTGGCTGGTCTGGGACGAGCTCGACGGCGACGACACCGACTCCGGGGAACCGGAGCCAGCCCTCAAGACCCGGGTGCACGAGGGTGCCTGCGTGTTCGCCAACCGTGCCGACCACCCCGCCGGCGCCGGCTGCGCCCTGCACGGGTGGGCGCTGAAGAACGACGTCGCCCTCACCGTGGCCAAGCCGGAGGTCTGCTGGCAGCTGCCGTTGCGCCGCCTGGAGGACTGGGAGACCAGGTCGGACGGCGCGGAGGTGCTGCGCACGACGGTGACCGAGTACACGCGGCGCGGATGGGGCGCCGGCGGGGAGGACTTCGACTGGTACTGCACCTCGGACCCGGGCTGCCACACCGGCGACGACGCCCTGTGGTCCACCCACGCCGATGAACTGTGTGAACTCATCGGCGCCGAGGCCTACGAGGTGGTGGCCGAACACTGCCGGCAGCGCGAGGAGATGGCGCGCCTGGCGCCGTCCGGCTTCCCCCTGCTCTCGATCCACCCGGCGACCGCCGCGGCGCACCGCTGACGGCGCCCGGACACAGCGGCCACTACCCCTCGAACTTGTAGCCCAGCCCCCGCACGGTGACCAGGATCGACGGGGAGGACGGGGTCTCCTCGATCTTGGAACGCAGCCGCTTGACGTGCACGTCGAGGGTCTTGGTGTCACCGACGTAGTCGATGCCCCACACCCGGTCGATCAGCTGGCCGCGGGTGAGCACGCGCCCCTCGTTGCGCATCAGGTACTCGAGCAGGTCGAACTCCTTGAGCGGCAGGGCCACCGGGTCGCCGTCCACCGCGACGGTGTGGCGTTCCACGTCGAGCACCACCCGAGGGCTGCGCAGCACCAGGCTGTCGTCGCCCTCCCCCTCGTCCAGCGCGTTCTCGCCCCCGCGGCGCAGCACCGCGCGGATGCGGGCGATGAGTTCGCGGGCGGAGTAGGGCTTGGTGACGTAGTCGTCGGCCCCGATCTCCAGTCCCACGACCTTGTCGATCTCACTGTCGCGGGCGGTGACCATGATCACCGGCACCGAGGACACCGCGCGCAACTGCGTGCAGACCTCCGTGCCGGACATGCCCGGCAGCATCACGTCCAGCAGGACGAGGTCGATGCCGTGCGCGTCGAAGAGCTTCAGTGCGGTCGGCCCGTCGGCGGCGGTGTAGACCCCGAACCCCTCCTTCTGGAGGAGGAAGGCCAACGGTTCGGCGAGTGATTCCTCGTCCTCGACGAGCAGGACGGTGGGACGGTCACTGGACATAGGGTGAAAAGGTCCTCACACATGTGCGACGGCCGTTGTACGGCCGGATGGGACGGAACTTCGGACGGAACTGACGATTCCCGGCGAGGTTGCTGGGAGACGACGTCATTGTAAACTCCGCACGTCGATCCTGCCGGGTGAACGGCGTCATTCACCACCGGCGAGCAGTTGCTCGGCGGTGAAACGCTCCTGGTCCGGCACGTGCTCCTCGGGGACGGCGGAACGGTCCAGCACCGGGAACTCCAGGGAGAAGGTCGACCCCGTGCCCGGCTGCGACCACAGCGAGACGTTGCCGCCGTGGTTGATCACGGTGTGCTTGACCACCGCGAGTCCCAGACCGGTACCGCCGGTTGCCCGGGACCGGGCCTTGTCCACGCGGAAGAAGCGTTCGAACACCCGCTTCTGCTGGTCCGGGGCGATGCCGATGCCCCGGTCGGTCACCCGGATGACCACCGAGGATCCACGGACCGCACGGCTGATGCTGACCGGGGTGTCGTCCGGCGAGTAGTTGATGGCGTTGGCGATCAGGTTCGTCACGGCGGTGACGAGGAGTTCCTCGTCGCCGGTGAGCCAGGCGTCTCCCGGGGAGTCCGTGATCAGGTCGATGTTCTCCACCTCCGCGGCGACGCGGGAGCGTTCCACGGCCTTGTCGATGACCCGGTCCACGCTCACGGGGCGCACGTCCGGCAGCGACTCGGCCCCCTGCAGCTTCGACAGTCCGATCAACTCGGAGATCATCGTGGAGACCCGTCGGGTCTCCATCTGGAGCTTGTCACCGAAGTACTCGACCATGTCCGGGTCGTCGCTGGCCTCCAGCATGGTCTCCACCAGCAGGGAGATCGCCCCGACCGGGGTCTTCAACTCGTGGGAGACGTTGGCCACGAAGTCGCGGCGCGCGGCCTCCATACGCACGTTCTCGGAGTCGTCGTTGGCGTAGACCACCACGAAACGGCTGTCGACCGAGGTCAGCTGCCGTACGGTCACCGCCACGGAGAACACCGGGCCGACCGCCCCGGTGCCGGGGTGCAGCACGCCGTCGCGCGGCTCCCCGTCGTCGAAGACCCGCTGGGCCAGGCGGTGGACCTCCGGGACGAGATGGCGGCCCTCCACCACCCCGAGGTCCTGCACGCTGCGGTTCGAGAACACGAGGTCCTCGCGCAGGTCGACCACCGCGACCCCCAGCGGGGACGACTCCAGGGCGAAGTGCATCACCTGGGCGATGGTCGACACACGGTTGTGCTGGGTCTCCCGGCGGATCCGTTCCTTCTCACGCCGTTCCGCCCGGCGGCGGAGCACCGTCACCACCAGGGTGACGGCGACCCCCACGACGAGCCCCAGCAGGACTCCCCCGGCCAACGGCAGGACGATCTCTGATTCCACGTCCGTTGCGTCCTACCCGTCCCGTCCTGCTCCGAGGCCTACTTGCCGCCCTGGGCGGCGACCGCGGCGGCCCCCGCCTCGGCGGCCTCCGGGTCGAGGTACTCGCCGCCCGGGTTGAGCACCGAACCCTTCTCGTCGAGGCGGTAGACCAGCGGGATGCCGGTCGGGATGTTCAGCCCGGCGATGTCCTCGTCGGAGATCTTGTCGAGGTGCTTGACCAGCGCACGCAGCGAGTTGCCGTGCGCGGCGACGACCACGGTCTCCCCCGCCTCCAGGCGGGGCAGGATGGAGGTCTCGTAGTAGGGGATGAAGCGCTTGACCACGTCGAGCAGGCACTCGGTCTTCGGGACCTCGGCGAGGTTGGCGTAGCGGGGGTCGTCCGACTGGGAGTACTCGGTGCCGTCCTCCAGCTCCGGCGGCGGGGTGTCGTAGCTGCGACGCCAGGCCATGAACTGGTCCTCGCCGTACTTCTCCTTGGTCTCGGCCTTGTTCAGGCCCTGCAGCGCACCGTAGTGGCGCTCGTTCAGGCGCCAGTCACGCACCACGGGGATCCAGTGGCGGTCGGCGGCGTCCAGCGCCAGGTTGGCGGTGGTGATCGCCCGGCGCAGCAGGGAGGTGTACAGGACGGTGGGCTCCAGGCCGGCCTCGGCGATCATCTTGCCGCCGCGCACGGCCTCCTCCCGTCCCTGGTCGGTGAGGTCGACGTCGACCCAGCCGGTGAACTGGTTGGAAGCGTTCCACTCGCTCTGCCCGTGGCGGAGGAGGATCAGCGTGCCATGGTTGTTTTCACTCATGGTCCTCATTGTGCCACGCATCGGCGCACCGCACAGGGGGACGCGACAGGACGTTACGGCGTCGGCGGCGCCGACGGGGTGCGTCCTGCGCGTTCTGCACGGTCCTTGCGCTCGGCGGCGCGTTCGTCCTCGTAGCCGGGACGCAGCCGCTGGAACGCCTCCAGGTTGTGGGTCGACTCCCCGCGGTCCAGACGCCACTCCCATTCACGCCTGATCGACGTCTCGAAGCCCAGCTCCAGGATGTGGTTGAAGTCCCCGTCGGCGAGCTCCAGGACCTGGCCGAGGATGCGCTGCACGTCCTCGGCGGTGGTGGTGTCGGGGAACTGGCCGGCGAGGTAGATGTCGTTGTTGTTGTCCAGCGTGTAGTGCACGCCGTAGGCCTTGCGGTTGTGCTGCAGCAGCAGGCGGTAGACCTCGGCGTGGGCCTCCTCGACGGCGCGGCACACGAACGCCTCGACGCGCAGCATGCCGTCCTGCGGGATGAACAGGGCGTTGGTCTTCAGCCGGCGCTCACCGGGCAGCACGACCACGGCCACGTCGTTGGAGACCTCGAAGTCGACCTCCGCGGCGTGAAGAAGCTCTTGCAGCTGCTGTAGTTCCATGGGACCGAACCTACCCGCCCGTGGTACCGCTGGGGTCACGGGAGGCCAGGGAACTCAGCGCCACACCGGGTTCCGAGCATCCGTGGGAACGCCAGCGCTCCACGAGCGAGGAGTACTCGGCGACCATCCGGTCCACGGTCACGTCCCAGGAGTACTCGGCGGCGTGGGACGGGGCGAGGTCGGACATGGAGTTACGCAGGTCGTCGTCCATGATCAGGTTCTCCAGCGCACTGGCCCAGTCGGCGGGGTCGTGCCCGTCGACGAGCACGCCGCTCTCCCCCTCCGTCACGGTCAGCGGCAGACCGCCGACGCGGGCGGCGACCACCGGGGTGCCGGATGCCTGCGCCTCCAGCGCCACCAGGCCGAAGGACTCGTTGTAGCTGGGCACGGCGATGATGTCGGCGGCCTGGTACACGCTGACCAGTTCCTCCGGCGGACGCGGCGACAGGAAGCGGACGTAGCCGGACACCCCGAGCTCGGCGGCGAGTTCGTGCAGTTCATCGGGTCGTTCCATACCCGTGCCGGACGGCCCGCCGCAGATCACCACGCGGATGTTCTGCTCCGGGTGCCGCCGGATCAGGTCGGCGGCGGCGCGCAGCAGGATGTGCGGCCCCTTGAGCACCTGCAGGCGTCCGATGAAGGCGATGACCTTGGCGCGCAGCGGGATGCCGAGCTCGCGGCGGGCCCGCTCGGTGGCCCGGTCGGAGCCGGGGGTGAACCGGTCGACGTCCACGCCCGGCGAGACGACCGTGAGGTCGGCGGTGTCGGCGTCGTAGGCGGTCACCAGGGCGTCCGCCTCGTCCTGCGTGTTGACGATGATGCGGTCGGCGTTGTCGATGATCTGCTGCTCGCAGATCCGGCGGGACTCCGGCTCCGGGGTGTCGCCCTCGGCCAGCCCGAGGTTCTTCACCGCAGCCCAGGTGTGCGCGGTGTGCACCAGCGGCACCCCCCACAGGTCGCGCAGCAGCCAGCCGACCTGGCCGGACAGCCAGTAGTGCGAGTGGATCAGGTCGTAGCGTCCCGCACCGGTGCGGTCGCCGGCCCCGGAGGTGCCGGCCGCACCCGCCTCGCGACGCACGAAGGACAGCACCGAGCCGGTGAATGCGGCGAGCTGCGTGGGCAGCGACTCCTTGGGCAGCCCCTCGAACGGCCCGGCCACGCAGTTGATCACCCGCAACCCCGGCGCGACCTGAACGACCTCCCCCTGGGAGGCACGCGTGGCGCGGGTGAAGACGTCGACCTCCACGCCGTGGCCGGCGAGATGCTCGGCGACGTTACGGACGTAGACGTTCATCCCGCCGGCGTCCCCGATCCCGGGTTGTTCCAGCGGCGATGTGTGCATGGAGATCATGGCGACGCGCATAACGTCCCAGAATATGCCGGGCTGCGACCGCGTGCTACTCGGGGTCGAGCGTCACGCCGATCCACACCGGCTCGGGCACCAGCGTCACCCCGAAGGTGTCACGCACCCCGTCACGCACCGCACGGGCGAGCTCCACGACGTCCGCCGAGGACGCCTGCCCCCGGTTCGTCAGCGCCAGGGTGTGCTTGCCCGAGAGGCCCGCACGGGCGTGACCGGGGACGTGCCAGCCCCGGTCGAAACCGGCGCGCTCGATCAGCCAGGCCGCCGAGAGCTTCTCCGTGTTCTCACCGGCGGCGTCACCGGCCGGGAACCGCGGCATCGCCGCGGCGTCCTGTTCCCCACGCGACGACGCCACCAGGCGCTGCACCTCGTCGGCCGTCGCCGTGTCGACGACGGGGTTGGTGAAGAACGACCCGGCCGACCACGTGTCGTGGTCGGCGGCGTCGAGCACCATGCCCTTGCCGCGACGCAGCTCGAGCACCATGTCACGGACCTCGGCGGCAGGACGACGCGACGTCCCGTCCTGCGCGGTCACGCCGAGTCGGCGTGCCAGCTCCCCGAAACGCAGCGGGGCGCTGAGCCCGTCGGTGGACAGGGCGAACTCCACGGCGGTGACCACCGCACGCGAGGTGAACTTCAGGTTGGAGTAGCGGTAGCCCAGTTCCAGGGACTCCGGCGACACCCACGAGGTCTCCCCCGTGGAGCGGTCGAACAGCTGCACGCGGTGCAGGGTCTGGGAGACCTCCGCACCGTAGGCGCCGACGTTCTGCACCGGGGTCGCACCGACGGAGCCGGGGATGCCGGACAGGCACTCCAGGCCACCGAGGCCGGCGTCGACCGTGGCGGCGACGAGGTCGTCCCACACCACCCCGGCGAAGGCCCTGACCACGCCGGACGCCGCGTCGATCGCGACGTCCGCCGCGTCCTTGCCGTCCTCGCCCTCACTCTCGAGCACGACGGCGACCAGGCCCGCGACGTCCTCGCCGACGACGAGGTTGGAGCCGCCACCGACGACGAGCAGGGGGACGCCGGCCTCGTCGAGGCTGCGTACGACCTCGGCGACGGCGTCCGCCGAACGACAGCACAGGGTGTGGGCGGGGGCACCGCCGACCCGCAGGGTGGTCAGGTCAGCGAAGCTGCGCGACGACGTTTCGACGTCATTCCTCCTGGTCAGACGCTGTAACGTTGCGGAGGGAACGGAAACTGTTCTCGGCTGGAACGTAAAATCAGGACGTGGCACACTTATGATGTTAGCCTTTCTGCATGACAACACACATCGAGTCCTCCACGACCGTCAACCACCCGCTGGACAAGGTCATCAAGGCCCTGAGCTCCAAGGAGTACTGGGAGTACGAGGCCCAGAACCTCTCCGAGGTCCCCGGCGAAGTCAACTCCTTCACCGCCGAGCCCATCGAGGTCGTCCTCTTCGAGGTCCTGCCCACCGACGCACTGCCCGAGGCCGTGCGCTCCATGGTCTCCCAGAACCTGAAGCTCAAGCGCACCGTCACCTTCGGCGACGAGAAGGACGGCGTCGTCAACGGCGACATGGCCGCCGAGGTCAAGGGCGCCCCGGTGAAGTTCGGCGCCGAGCTCACCCTCACCGGTGAGGGCGACTCCACCACCCTGTCCGCCGAGGCCGACATCGACGTCACCATCCCCATGGTCGGCCCGGTCATCGAGCCCAAGGTCGCCGACGCCGTCCGCGACATCATCAACAACGAGAACACCCTCATCGACACCTGGATCAAGGAGAACCTCTGATCCACCCCGTGAACCTGCGGATCACCGCACAATCCACCGGGTAATCGCCGTATACCTGGCGCCGGTGGGTGGTCATGGTTCACACTGGTCCGGTGAGCACTTCAAACAGCACCGGACCATCCGCCACCGGCCCGCAGGGCTGGGGGGCCCAATCACCGCAGGACGGCGGCAACGCCGGCAAGAAGCGGTCGGGCCGGTGGTGGAAGATTCTCCTCGTCGTCGTCATCGTCCTCGCCGTCCTGGCGGCGGTGGCCGAGTTCGGACTGCGTGCCTACGCGAAGAACACGGTCGTCGACGAGATCCGTTCCTCGGCCGAGGAACGCGGCACCGCGCTCACCGAGGACCCCTCGGTGAGCTTCGGCACGTCTCCCCTCCTGCTCGGGCTGCTGCAGGGCAAGATCCCCTCCTTCGAGGCGGACCTGCCCTCCAGCCTGGACGTGTCCTACGAGGACTCCGACCAGTCGCGCCCGGTCGTCTCCGGCCAGCCGGCGATGACGATCAACGCCAAGGACATGTCCACCGACACCGACAACCCCACCGCCGGTGAGATCACCGTGGACACCACCCTGCCGCCGGACCTGCTTCTCTCGGAGATCCAGAAGTCGCAGGCGGAGGGTTCCGGTGACGACGCCGAGGGCGCCGGCGGCCTGCTCGAGGGCCTCATCGAGGTCACCGGTGTGCAGATGAACACCGCCGACAACACCATGGACCTGGAGATCACCGGCGGCCTGGCGACGCTGAGCATGACCCCGGTCGTCGAGGACGGCGCACTGAACTTCGAGGTGCAGAACCTCCAGATCCTGGGCATGGACCTGCCGGAGTCGATGGTGCAGTCACTGACCGACTCCCTGCAGGAGACCGTCAACGACGTGGAGGGCCTGCAGATCCAGGACGCGACGATCACCGAGGACGGCCTGAAGGTCCAACTGCACGGCACCGACGTGAGCCTCGACGACGTCTCTTCGTCCACCTCCAGCTTCTCGGAGGACTCGGGGCAGGACTCGGGGCAGACCACCCAGGAGGGCTGATCCCCTCCCCGACCTCCCCGCCCCGCGCGGGCATCCCGAAAGAGCAACCCCACAGGTTGGTGCGACCGACCCGTGGGGTTGCTCTCTGCGTCGGGGAGGGTGCGCCGCGGCAGGATCGACATCCCCCTCCCCCACATGGGGGTGTGATGTAGCGCACATGACACGAATGTTCCAATCGGTCACGCGTGATTGTTTCCGGGTGCTACAACTGGCAGCATGATTTCCGTAGGCTAACCACAGTATTAGCCGTCGGAAGCATTCCACTGCACAGACAACACTCGGAGGCTTTCCGTGAGTGACACCCCACCCGTGAGAATCGCGAACTTCTCCGGCTTCTACGGTGACCGCGACAGCGCGATGAAAGAGATGCTCGACGGCGGTGAGATCGACTACCTCACCGGCGACTACCTCGCAGAACTCACCATGCTCATCCTCGCCAAGGGGATGATGAAGAACCCCACCCTCGGCTACGCCAGGCGGTTCATCGACCACCTGGACTCCTGCCTGGACAGCATCGCCGAGCGCGGCGTGAAGGTCGTGACCAACGCCGGCGGACTCAACCCGTCCGGCCTGGCGGACGCACTGCGCAAGAAGGTCGAGGAGCGTGGACTGGACCTCACCGTCGCCTACGTCGACGGCGACGACGTCCGGGAACCATTACGACCGACTGTTCCTGACGCCCTGTGCGCGAACGCCTACCTCGGGGCGTTCGGCATCGTCGAGTGCCTCGCCGCCGGCGCCGACATCGTGGTCACCGGACGCGTCACCGACGCCTCGGTGGTCGTGGGCCCCGCCGCCCACCACTTCGGCTGGGGCCCCGGCGACCACGACCAGATCGCCGGCGCCATGGCCGCCGGGCACGTCATCGAGTGCGGCACCCAGGCCACCGGCGGCAACTACTCCGGCTTCAACCGCGGCGTCCTCGACGGCCGCCCCGTGATGCCCGGCTTCCCCCTCGCCGAGGTCCACGCCGACGGCTCCTCGGTGATCACCAAGCACGAGGGCACCGGTGGTGCGGTCACCGCCGGCACCGTGACCGCCCAGCTGCTCTACGAGGTCACCGGTGCCCGCTACGCCGGGCCGGACGCCGTCCTGCGCCTCGACCACCTCCGTGTGGAGGACCTCGGCGACGACCGGGTGCGCATCAGCGGCGCCACCGGTGAGGCTCCCCCGCCCACCACCAAGGTCAGCGTGAACAAGCTCGGCGGGTTCCGCAACGAGGTCCAGGTCCTGTTCTCCGGGCTCGACGTGGAGGACAAGGCGGACCTGTTCACCCGCCAGCTCGACACCCTCGAGCCGCGCCCGCGCACCGTGGAGTACCGCCTGGAGCGTACCCACCACCCGGACGCGGACACCCAGGCCGCGGCGTCCGCCCGTCTGGTGTGCGTGGTGTGGGACCCCAACCAGGACCTCATCGCCGAGTGGGGCCGCGGCGTGGTCGGCACCGCCCTGGCGTCCCCGCCGGGCACCTTCTTCGACGGGGTTCCGCCGAAGCCCGGCATGTACGGCACCTTCTCGCCCGCCTACGTCGACAACGACGTGCCGGTGCACACCGCCAACCTCGCCGACGGCTCCACCGTGACCGTCGCACCGCCGCAGGTGACCGCCGAGCTCGGGTCGTCCTACACCGACGAGCCCGTCCCGGGTCCGGATGCGTCCGGAGAGACCCGGCGCGCACCGATCGGCCTGCTCGCCGACGCGCGCAGCGGCGACAAGGGCGGCAGCGCCAACATCGGACTGTGGACCCGCGACGACGCCGCCTACCCGTGGCTCGTCGAGACCGTCACCCCCGAGTCGGTCCGGCGGCTGCTGCCGGAGACCGCGGAACTCGACGTGGAGGTCTTCGCCCTGCCGCACCTCAACGCGGTGAACGTGGTGTTCCAGGACATCCTCGGCCAGGGCGTGGCCCACGGTGCCCGCTTCGACCCGCAGGGCAAGGGGCTCGGCGAATGGCTGCGTTCGCGCCACGTCGACGTGCCCGTCTCCCTGCTCAACACCAGCAACGACAGTGAGGACGCATCATGACCGCATCGACAGCGGTGGTCCCGGGCTCCGAGGAGTACCAGGCCAACCGGCAGTCCATGGAGGACAAGCTCGGCGAGATCCGGGAGGCCTACGAGTCCGCCTTCTCCGGCGGCGGCGAGAAGTCCCTGGAGAGGCTCCGTAGCCGAGACAAGATGACCCCGCGCGAGCGCATCGACTCCCTGCTCGACCAGGGTTCACCCTTCCTCGAGCTGTGCACCATGGCGGGCTTCGGCACCGACTTCGCCGTCGGCGGTTCGGTCGTCGGCGGCATCGGCACCGTCGAGGGCGTGGACTGCCTCATCGTGGCCAACGACCCCACGGTCAAGGGCGGCGCCTCCAACGAGTGGACGCTGCGCAAGTGCAACCGTCTGCAGGAGATCGCCCGCAAGAACCGTCTGCCCGTGCTCACCCTGGTGGAGTCCGGCGGTGCGGACCTGCGCAGCCAGAAGGAGGTGTTCGTCCCCGGCGGCGCCATGTTCCGCGACATCACCCAGCTGTCGAAGGAGGGCATCCCCACCATCGCCATCGTGTACGGCAACTGCACCGCCGGCGGTGCCTACATCCCCGGCATGTCCGACCACGTGGTGATGATCAAGGAGCGTTCCAAGGTCTTCCTCGCCGGCCCGCCGCTGGTGAAGGCGGCCACCGGTGAGGTCACCGACGACGAGAGCCTCGGTGGTGCGCAGATGCACACCGACGTCTCCGGTCTCGGCGACTACCTCGCCGTCGACGAGCTGGACGCCGCACGCATCGGACGCTCCATCGTCCGGCGCCTGAACTGGCGCCGCAAGGGCCAGACCCCGTCGACGGACGTCGCCGCCCCGGTGCTCGACGAGGAGGACCTGCTCAGCATCGTCCCCGACGGGCTCAAGGTCCCCTACGACCCCTACGAGATCATCGGACGCTTCGTCGACGCCAGCGAGTTCGACGAGTTCAAGCCCCGCTACGGCTCCGGTCTGGTCACCGGCTGGGCGCAGGTCCACGGCTACCCGGTGGGCATCCTCGCCAACTCCCGCGGCGTGCTGTTCAGCGAGGAGGCGCAGAAGGCCACCCAGTTCATCCAGCTGGCGAACCAGACCGACACCCCGCTGATCTTCATGCACAACACCACCGGCTACATGGTCGGCAAGGAGTACGAGCAGCAGGGCATCATCAAGCACGGCGCGATGATGATCAACGCGGTGTCCAACTCCACGGTCCCGCACATCTCCCTGATCACCGCGGCCAGCTACGGCGCCGGCCACTACGGGATGTGCGGACGCGCCTTCGACCCGCGCTTCGTGTTCGCCTGGCCGTCGGCCCGCTCGGCGGTGATGGGTTCCGAGCAGCTCGCCTCCGTGATCAGCAGCATCAGCGCCCAGTCGGCCCGTGGCCGCGGCCTGGACTACTCCGAGGACGCCGAGAAGCAGCTCTACGACATGCTCAAGACCCAGGCCGACGCCGAGTCCGCCCCGCTGAAGATGTCCGGGATGCTCTACGACGACGGTGTCATCGACCCCCGCGACACCCGTGCCGTGGTGGGTGCGGCACTGTCCGCCATCCACTCCGGACCGGTGGAGGGCGCCGACGGCTTCGGCGTCTTCCGGATGTGACGGGCGACAACCAGATGAAGGAAGAAATGACACACTCTGCACCGACGACCATCCTCGTCGCCAACCGCGGCGAGATCGCCCGACGCGTGTTCACCACCGCACGCAACCGCGGCCTGTCCACCGTCGCCGTCTACTCCGACGCCGACGCCAACGAACCCTTCGCCCTGGAGGCCGACGCCGCCGTCCGGCTGCCCGGCAACGCCCCGGCGGAGACCTACCTCAACGCCGAGGCCGTGCTGGACGCCGCGAAGCGCACCGGCGCCGACGCCGTCCACCCCGGTTACGGTTTCCTGTCGGAGAACGCCGGCTTCGCCCGCGCCGTCATCGACGCCGGGCTGACCTGGATCGGCCCCTCCCCCGCCGCCATCGACGCGATGGGTTCCAAGACCGAGGCCAAGAAGCTCATGGAGGCCGCCGGCGTGCCGGTGCTCACCAACCTGGAGACCTCCGAGATCACCGAGGACATGCTCCCGGTGCTGGTCAAGGCCTCCGCCGGTGGTGGTGGCCGCGGTATGCGCGTGGTGCGCACCATGGACGAGCTGGAGTCCGAGACCGCCGCCGCCGTCCGCGAGGCCGAGAGCGCCTTCGGCGACGGCACGGTGTTCATCGAGCGCTACATCGAGTCCGGCCGCCACATCGAGGTCCAGCTCATGGCCGACAACCACGGTGGCGTGTGGGCGGTGGGCGAGCGCGAGTGCTCGATCCAGCGCCGTCACCAGAAGGTCATCGAGGAGGCGCCGTCGCCGCTGGTCGAGCGGGTCGACGGGATGCGCGAGCGGCTGTTCGAGGCGGCCCGCGCCGCCGCCCACGCCATCGACTACAGCGGTGCGGGCACCGTGGAGTTCCTGACCAACGACAAGGGCGAGTTCTTCTTCCTGGAGGTCAACACCCGCCTGCAGGTCGAGCACCCCGTCACCGAGGCCACCACCGGGCTGGACCTGGTGGGCCTGCAGTTCGACGTCGCCGCCGGACTGCCCCTGCCGGCGGAGAACCCGCCGGAGCTGAACGGTTGGGCCGTGGAGGCGCGCGTCTACGCCGAGGATCCCCGCCACGACTACCGGCCGATGTCCGGCGAGGTCCTGCGCTTCGACTTCGACGACGTGGTCTCCTCCTTCGCCGGGCCGCACGTGCCCGGCATCCGGCTCGACGCCGGCCCGGAGGCCCGCCCGGGGCGTCCTGCCGTGGTCGGCGTGAACTACGACGCCATGCTCGCCAAGGTCATCTCCTGGGCACCGACGCGTGCCGAGGCGGTGGGACGGCTCAGCGGCACGTTGCGCCGCGCGCGCATCCACGGCCTGGGCACCAACCGTGACCAGCTGGTCTCCATCCTGGACGACGCGGACTTCCGCGCCGGCGACATCAACACCGCCTTCCTGGAGAAGACCCACCCCGAGGTCTCGGCCATCACGCTCGCCGACGGCGCGGCGGTGGCGGTCTCCGCCTTCGCCGCCGCCGTCGTCGCCGAGGCGGCCACCGCCGCCACGCGCCCCACCAGGCACGTGCGCAGTGGTTTCCGCCTCTTCGGCGACGCCCGCACCACCCACCGCTTCCTCAGCGACCAGGCGCAGAACAAGGACGGTGGCCAGGACGACGACGCGGTGCAGGTCGAGATCGTGCGGTCCTCGCGCTCCACCGGCGCAGAGACCGTCACGCTCGGCGGCGAGCCGGACGTCCGGCTGGTGGAGGTCACCCCGGGCGACGGCGTCACCCGCGACACGGGCACCCCGGCGACCGTCGTCGTCGAGGTGGACGGCATCCGCCGCACCCTCACCGTGCACCGCTACCCCGGTGGCGGTGTCGGCGTGGACTCCGCCCTGGGCCCGGTCACCCTCACCGAGCGGCCCCGCTACGACGACCCGGCCGACATCGTCGCCGAGGGCGCGCTGGTCGCCCCCATGCCCGGGACGGTCACCAGCGTGTCCGTCGCCGTGGGCGACACGGTCACCACCGGCCAGAAACTCATGACGATCGAGGCCATGAAGATGGAGCACACCATCTCGGCCACCTCCGACGGCACCGTGGCCGAACTCGCCGCGGCCGCCGGCGACCACATCGAGACCGGCACCCTGCTGGCGGTCATCGACACCCCCGAATCAGACGACTAACCACCACTTTCCAAGGAGAAAACCCATGTCACAGCCCCAGGTCAGCATGCCCCTCAACGACACCCCCGAGCAGGAGGAGCTGCGCAAGACCGTGCGCGCCCTCGCCAAGAAGTACGGCTACGAGTACATGGTCAAGAAGGCCGACGCCGACGAGTACCCCACCGAACTGTGGAAGGAGGCCGGCGAGCTCGGCTTCGTCGGTGTCAGCCTGCCGGAGGAGTTCGGCGGCGGCGGAGCCGGCCTGCTCGAGCTGTCCATCGTCCAGGAGGAGCTCTCCTCCGAGGGCTGCGGACTGCTGATGCTCGTCGTCTCCCCCGCGATCTGCGGGTCGATCATCGCCGCCTTCGGCACCCCCGACCAGAAGCAGCGGTGGCTGCCGGGCATCGCCTCCGGCGAGTTCATCAGCGCCTTCGGCATCACCGAGGCCGACGCCGGCACCAACAGCCACAACATCACCACCACCGCCAAGAAGGACGGTGACGAGTGGGTGCTCAACGGGTCGAAGACCTTCATCTCCGGTGTGGACCAGGCCGACGCCGTGCTCATCGTCGCCCGCGCCCACGACGAGCGCACCGGCAAGCTCAAGCCCGCCCTGTTCATGGTGCCCACCGACGCCGAGGGCTTCTCCAAGTCCCACATCCCCACCGAGGTGATGCTGCCGGAGTCGCAGTACACCCTGTTCATGGACGACGTCCGACTCAAGGACGAGGACCTCGTCGGCGACAGCGACGCCGGCATCTTCCAGCTCTTCGTCGGCCTTAACCCGGAGCGCATCATCGCCACCGCGATGGCCACCGGCATGGCCCGCTACGCCCTGGACACCGCCGTGAAGTACGCCAACGAGCGCGTCATCTGGAAGACCCCCATCGGTGCCCACCAGGGTCTGTCCCACCCGCTGGCCCAGTGCCGCATCGAGCTGGAGCAGGCACGCCTGATGTGCCGCAACGCCGCCGCCCGCTTCGACCAGGGCGACCTCGACGGTGCGGCCACCGCGGCGAACATGGCCAAGTACGCCGCCGGCGAGGTCTCCGCGCGCTCCATCGACCAGGCCGTGCAGACCCTCGGCGGCAACGGCCTCACCTCGGAGTACGGCCTGGCCCGCATGTACGCCGCCTCCCGCCTGCCGCGCATCGCACCGGTCAGCCGCGAGATGCTGCTGAACTACGTCGCGCAGACCGTCATGGGCCTGCCGAAGAGCTACTGACCGCCCCACGTCCACCCCGAAAGGAGGCCGACCATGGCCATCACCACCAGCACGGAGAACAACACCGCGCGCATCACCATCGACGCGCCGGACCGTCGTAACGCACTGTCGCCACAGCTCATCAGCGACCTCGCCGAGGCACTGGGGGCCGCGGCGCGGGACGACGCGGTGCGCAGCGTGATCCTGGACCACACCGGGACCACGTTCTGCTCCGGCGCGGACCTCGCCGCCGTCGGCGACACCCCGCCGGAGCAGGTCACCGCCAACTTCATCGCGCTGCTGCGCACCATCGTGGAGTTGCCGAAGCCGGTCACCGCGGTGGTGGACGGCAACGTCCGGGCCGGTGGCGTGGGCCTGGCCGCCGCCTGCGACATGGTGTTCGCCTCGCCCGGGTCGTCCTTCGCGACGACCGAGACGCGCATCGGCGTCGCGCCGGCGATGATCGCCCTGACCGTCCTGCCCCGCCTGGCGTCCCGCGCCGCGTCGCGCTACCTGCTCACCGGGGAGCGCTTCGACGCCGAGACCGCCGAACACCACGGATTCATCACCGCGGTGGTCGACGACCCGCACCAGCAGGCCCGCGACACCGCGGAGAACCTGGTGCGCTGCTCGCCGCAGGGGCTGAGGGAGACCAAGGCGATCATCAACCGGGATGTCGTCGACGGGTTCGACACCGGTGCCGCGGCGCTGGCGGAGAAGTCCGCCGAGCTCTTCGCCACGCCGGAGGCGCTCGAGGGGATCACCGCGTTCCTGCAGAAGCGCCCGCCGAACTGGGCCGCGTGAGGTCCGACCGCCGTGACGACGGTGTTAGAGTGACTGACCAATGACCGAGGAGAGTGGGAGACCGGTGCCGAGCAGGGTGGCCCAGCAGGAGCGCAGCAGGGTGACGCGACGTCGCCTGCTCGAGGCTGCGCTGGACACCCTGTCGGACGACGGTTTCCCCGCGACGACGGTGAGCGCCGTCGCCGCCCGGGCCGGGGTCTCCCGTGGTGCCGCACAGCACCACTTCCCCACCCGCGACTCCCTCGTCGAGGCCGCACTCGAGGAGTTCTTCTCCGAGCGCACCCAGCAGTTGCGTCGCAGCGTCGCCGACCTGTCGACCGGCAGCAACGGCGCCCCCGTCACGGAGGTCCTGGAGCTGGTCTTCGGGTTCTTCAGCAACCGCCCGTTCCACGCCGCCCTGCACATCTGGGCAGCGGCGAGCACGGATGCCAGCCTGCGGGAACTCATCATCCCCGCGGAGGCGCGCTACGGCCGTGAGGTCTACCAGCTCACCGGCCTGGCCCTGAACGCCGACCTGTCCGACCAGCGCACCCGGCGTCTGCTGGGACTGACCCTGGACGTGGCCCGCGGACTGGGGCTCGGCTCGGTGCTGGTGGACACCCGCTCGCACCAGCGCAGCGCACTGGAGACCTGGTCGGCGATCCTCGCCGACATCAAGCGCAACGACTAACGCTCCTCCCCTCCCCTTCCCGTCGCACCGGCACCACGGGACACGCCCGTCCCGACGTACTTAGGTTTCACAACAATAGGTCTACCGGAGGACCACCCATGACCACGAGCACGGAGGACGACACCGTCGGACGCATGCTGCGCCGACGAATCGCCGACACCCCGCACCGCCGCGCCTTCACCCACCCTACGACCACCACCACCGGTGCCACCGGCACCGACCTCGGCTGGACCTCCGTGACCTGGTCGCAGGTCGGCCGGCACACCGACGAACTCGCCGCCGGGCTCATCACCCTGGTCGTCGACGCCGGCGACCGCGTCGCCATCGCCAGCACCACCCGCTACGACTGGGTGGTGGCCACCTACGCCACGATGTGCGCCGGCGCGGCCACGGTGGCGGTCTACCCCACCACCGTGGCCCGCGACGTCCGGCACATCATCGGCGACTCCGGGAGCTGCGTCGTCTTCGCCGAGGACGCCTGCCAACTGGCCAAGCTCACCGCCCTGCGCGACGAGCTGCCGGACGTCCACACCGTGGTCGTCTTCGACAACGACATCCCGGACCGTCCCGACGACTGGGTGGTGACGCTCGACGAACTCGCCCGCCGCGGGCGCGGGCACCTGCGGGAGCACCCTGACGCCGTCGCCGCACGTACCGACGCCACCGGCCCGGACGACCTGGCCACGCTGATCTACACCTCCGGCACCACCGGCACACCCAAGGGCGTGCTCCTGCCCCACCGGGTGTGGACGGGGCAGGTCCGCAGCATCGACAGGACCGTGAACAGCGGGGACACGCTGCTGGGCATCGACGACAAGCAGTTCCTCTGGCTTCCCCTGGCCCACGTCATGGGCAAGCTGATGATCCTGCTGCCGGTGCACATCGGCTTCGAGACCACGGTGGACGGGCGCATCGACCGCATCGTGGACAACATCGGGGTGAGCCGTCCGACGTTCATGGCCTCCGTGCCGAGGATCTTCGAGAAGGCCTACACCGGCATCACCACGATGACCGCGGAGGACCCCGGACCGTGGCGGGTCAGGGAGCGGCTGTTCCACTGGGCGTCCCGGGTGGCGGTCGAGGTCCACGCCGCCGGCGGGGACGGGGACGGGGACGGGAACGCCGCCTCGACCACACGGTGGCAGCGGCTTCAGGCCCGGCTCGCCGACCGCCTGGTCTTCGCCAAGGTCCGGGCCCGGTTCGGCGGGCGAATCCGCTACTTCATCTCCGGCTCGGCGGCGCTGAACTCCGACGTCGCCCGCTGGTTCGGTGCCGCCGGACTGCCGATCCTGGAGGGCTACGGGATGACCGAGACCAACGTGGCCACCCTCGGTCTGCCGCACACCAACCGGCCCGGCACCGTCGGCGCCGCATTGGACGGCTTCGAGGTGGACATCGCCGACGACGGCGAGATCCTGGTGCGCGGCCCCGGGGTCATGGCCGGTTACCACGATAACCCGACGCAGACCGCCGAGACACTCACCGACGACGGCTGGCTGCACACCGGCGACATCGGCACCCTCGACCCACACGGCCGGCTGCAGGTCACCGACCGCAAGAAGGAGCTGTTCAAGACGTCCAACGGCAAGTACGTCGCCCCGGCCCCCACGGAGGCCCGGTTCAAGGGTCTGTGCCCGGTGGCCTCGCAGATCGTGGTCGTCGGCGAGTCCCGTCCCTACGTGACCGCCCTGATCGCCCTGGACGAGGCCGCGCTCGCCGCCTGGGCGCAGCGCACCGGCGTGCCGGGCGACTACGCGGGCGTCACCGCCGACCCGCGGACCCACGCGATGGTGCAGGACTACGTCGACGAACTCAACACCACCCTCAACCCCTGGGAGCAGGTCAAGCGCTTCCGGATCCTGGACCGCGAGCTCTCGGTGGACGACCAGGAGCTCACCCCGTCACTGAAGCTGCGACGCCGCCCCGTGATGGAGCACTTCGCCGCCGACATCACCGCCCTCTACCCCACCACGTGAAGGAGTCCGACCGTGACCACCACCGACCTCACCACCTTCGACCCCGCGATCCGTTCCACCGGCCACCTGCTGCGCGACCGCGTGGCCGCGACGCCCGAGCGTCGCGCCTTCTCATTCCCCGACCCCGCCAATCCTGATACGACCGACCCAGACAAGTGGGTGACCCTGACCTGGGGCGAGGTCGGCCGACAGGCGGTCGAGGTGGCCGCCGGACTGATCTCCCTGGGCGTGCAGCCCGAGGACCGCGTCGCGATCGCCTGCACCACCCGCTACGAGTGGGCGCTCGCCGACTACGGCATCGTCTACGCCGCCGCCGCGACCGTCACCGTCTACCCCACCACCCTGGCCGACGACGTCTGCTTCATCCTCGACGACTCCGACAGCGAGATCGTCTTCGTGGAGGACGCCGCACAGCTCGCCAAACTCACGGGCCTGCGCGACCGCCTGCCGAAGATACGCACGGTGGTCCTGCTGGAGGGCGAGGTGCCCGGGAATCTGCCCGGGGAACTGTCCGGCGACGAATCCTGGGTGATCACCATGGACGACCTGCGCGCCCGCGGACGTGACCGGCTCGTCACCGATCCCGGCGAGATCGACGGGCGCATCGACTCCACCGACCTCCACAACCTCGCCACCCTGATCTACACCTCCGGGACCACCGGCCGCCCCAAGGGCGTGCTGCTGCCGCACCGGGTGCTGGTCTTCGAGGTCCTGGCGATGGCGGGCACACTGGAACGCACCTCCCCGGGCACGAACCTCACCATCGACGACAAGCAGTTCCTGTGGTTGCCGCTGTCGCACGTGATGGGCAAGCTGCTGCTCACCATGCCGCTCTACATCGGGTTCGAGTCGGCCATCGACGGCCGCGTCGACCGGATCGTGCAGAACCTCCCCGTGGTGCAGCCCACGTTCATGGGCTCGGCACCGCGCATCTTCGAGAAGGCCTACAACGGCATCGTCACCATGATGGCCGACGACCCGGGCCCGCTGCGCATCAGGGAGCGCCTCTTCCACTGGGCCAGCCGGGTGGGCTCGAAGGTCTTCGAGGCCGACCACGGCGACGGTTCCACGACCGCTTCCCGCCTCGACCGGATCCAGGCCAGGATCGCCGACCGTCTGGTGTTCTCCACCATCCGCGAACGCTTCGGCGGACGCGTCCGCTACTTCATCTCCGGGTCCGCCGCGCTGAACACCGACATCTCCCGGTGGTTCGGGGCGACCGGGATGATGATCCTCGAGGCCTACGGCATGACCGAGTCCGGCGGCGGCTCCTGCCTGGGCATGCCGGAGGCCTACCGCACCGGACGCATCGGGCGTCCGCTGGACGGCGTGGAGCTGCGCATCGCCGACGACGGCGAGATCCTCTTCCGCTGCGCCGGGGTGATGGACGGCTACCACAACAACCCGGAGGCCACCGCCGAGGCGCTCGACGACGACGGGTGGATGCACACCGGCGACATCGGTGACCTCGACGCCGACGGCTACATCCGCATCACCGACCGCAAGAAGGAGCTGTTCAAGACATCCAACGGCAAGTACGCCGCACCGGCGTTGATGGAGGCCACGTTCAAGGGGCTGTGCCCGGTGGCATCGAACCTCGTGGTCATCGGCGAAGGACGCCCCTACGTGAGTGCCCTGGTGGCGTTGGACGAGGACCCGCTGCTGGCCTGGGCACAGCGCGAGGGGGTACCCGGCGGCTATGCCCAGGTCGCCGCCGACCCCCGCACCCACGAGATGGTGCAGGACTACGTGGACGAGCTGAATTCCTCGTTGAACAGGTGGGAGCAGGTCAAACGCTTCCAGATCCTGCCGCGTGACCTCACCGTGGAGGACGCCGAACTCACCCCGTCGTTGAAGCTTCGCCGCAAGCCCGTGGAGCGCAACTTCCCGGAGCAGGTGGCGGCGAACTACGCCTGAGGGGTCTCCCCGAGCACGTCACCGAGCGCGTCGGACGCCACGGCGACCCGCCGGGCTCCGGTGCCCAGCGCGCGGGCCGCGTCGGCGGCGGTGCGCACGCCGGTGGCCTTCACGGGCACAGCACCCTGTGCCGCCGCGGCCGTCCATCCGTGGGGCACGGCGACCATGTCCGCCCCGGCGGTGGCTGCGGCGCGGCAGAAGGCCAGGATCCTGTCGTCGTCCAGGGCCAGGTCGGTGTCCGGTCCCCCCACCGCGACCTGGAGCGTGGCCGGGTACGGCACGGCCTCACGCAGGGTGACGATCTCGCTGATCAGTGCGTTCACGTCTGCGGCGACCACGTTCGCGGCGTCCACGACGGCGTGGACCTCGTGGGCGCCGTTGACGATCGACATGTGCGCTTCACTGCCCTTGACCAACGGGTGGTGCTTGCCGCTGGGGTACCCGGCGACGGCGACCAGGCGCAGGTCCTCCGGGACGTCGCGCAGCGGGAACAACGTCGGCGGCAGGCACACGGCCGCGCAGCCGTGGGCCGTGGCCTGCCCGGTGACCCGGGCGGCGTCCTGCCGGGTGGACGCGGGGTCGAGCATCACCAGCTCGACCCGGGAGGGGTCGACGTGCGAGGGGTCGAAACCGTCGGTCACTGTGCGTTACCGAGCACGTCGCGGATCGACGGGCGGATGTCCTGCCAGTAGATGCCCACGATCACCGCGCCGGCGATCCAGATGAAGCTGATGAACGGCCCGAGCACCAGCACGCCCACGGCGGTCCCGCCGAGCAGCAGGAGCCAGTTCTGCTTCGACCGGTCGATCACGGTGAAGGCGTCGTCCCGGGTCATGGCGACCTGGATCGCACCCCAGACCGCCCCGACGACCACGAGGACCAGGAAGCCGACCTGGAGATAGGCCAGGCCCTTGAACGCCATGTTCACAAGTTCAATCATGGCTACCGAGTCTATCCGACCTCACATGACCGTGAACAGCAGCTCGGAGACCGTGTAGATCGTCAGACCCGCGAGGGACCCCACCACGGTGCCGTTGACCCGGATGAACTGGAGGTCCTTGCCCACCATCAGCTCGATACGGTCACTGGCCTCGTCGGCGTCCCAGCGTTCCACGGTCTCGCCGATGATGCCGGTGACCTCGCCGGCGTAGTTCTCCGCCAGGTAGGACGCCGCGCGCACGATGCGCGTCTCCAGGGAGTCCCGCAGCTCCTGCTCGGTGCGCACCCGGGTGGCGAAGTCGGTGACCCAGGTGACGATCTTCGTGCGCAGCAGCGAGTCCTCGTCGCGTGCCATGGTCGTCAGGGTGGAGCGCACCGACTCCCACAGGGTGCCCGGCAGGGCCTGCACGGTCGGCGAGTTCATGATGTCGCCCTTGAGGTTCTCCACCCGGGTGATCATCGCCGGGTCGTGCTGCAGGTCCTGGGCGAGCTGGCCGATGAACCGGCGGATGGCGTGGCGGGCCTCGTGCTCGGGGTTCTCGCGCACGTCGCCGGTGAACTGCACGACCTCGCGGTACACCCGGTCACCGACGAGGTCGCGGACGAACCGGGGCGCCCAGCTCGGTGTCCTCTCGTCCAGCAGACGGACGATGAGGTCCTCGCTGTCGCGGGCCTTGTCGTCCAGCCACACCACCACCGCGTCGACGACGGGTTCGGTGCGTCCCTCGCTGATGAGCTGTTCAAGGCCACGGCCCAGCGGCGGGCCCCAGGTCGGTTCGGAGACCTTGTCGATCACCAGGGTGCGGATCAGCTGTTCGGCCTCCGCCGGGTCCACCCCGTTGACCACCAGGTCCACGAGGCGGCATGCCTCGGCACCGGTACGTTCGGCACCTCCCCCGTCCAGCACCCAGTCCGCCGCCCGCTCGGGGATGCGCGCCTGTCCGAGTTTCTCGGTGATCAGCGCGGCATTGAGGAAGTTCTCGCCCACGAAGGAGCTCAGGGCGTGGCCGACCTGGTCCTTCTTGCGTTTGATGATCGCGGTGTGCGGGATCGGGATGCCCAGCGGGTGGCGGAACAGGGCGGTCACGGCGAACCAGTCCGCCAGGGCGCCGACCATGCCGGCCTCGCTGGCGGCGCGGACGTAGCCGGTCCAGCCGCCGTCGCGTCCGGTCGCCTCCAGCCAGCGGCACACGAGGTAGATCAGCGTGGCGATGACCAGCAGGCTGGTGGCGAAGGCCTTGTGCCGTCGCAGGTCGCGGCGCCGTTCGGCCTCGGACTCGGGGGACGGGCCGGGGACGGCGAGTCGTCCGTCGGCGGTGCTGGTGTTCTCAGGTGTCGTCACCCGCCCCATTATTCCACCCGTGACGGACATGGCTCGGAGATGGCTCAGAGACGGTTCGGAGACGGTACGGACATGGCTCGACCCCCGTCCCGCCGGCACTGTCTGGCAGCTGGCGGAAAACGGGGGTCGGAGGCCCGCTGGAGGTGCGGGAGGAGGCTGGTGCGTCAGAAGACGCGGCCGGTCTCCTTGCGGTAGTTGCGGGTACCGGTACGGCCGATGTGGATGCCGATGAAGGAGGCGATGAGCAGGACGAAACCGACGGCCCAGCCGACGATGCCGATGGTCACGCCGTTCTCCTGCGCGTCCACGCTGGCCGCGGCGAAACCGAAGATGCCGACGCCCATCAGGGAGACAGCCAGCATCAGCAGTGCCATGGACAGCCAGGTCGTGGCACGCTGCAGCGAGGAGTGCGGTGCATCCCAGCTGGACGGCACGTAGCCGTCGAGGTAGTCCGGCGAGGCCGAGAACTTGCCCTTGGTGTCGAGATCTGCGGACATCGTCATCCTCTTTCGTCTTTTGGTGTGCCCGGCGCCCTTTTCTGCCCGGGTGACGTGATGATTCTAGCGCACGGGTGTCGGCGGGTGCCTACTCCCGATGCCCGGGGGGAATCCCCCGGGGTGCTAGTCGGCCTTGCCGCGGATGGCGGCGCGGGCACGCTCCTTGGTGATCGCTGCGACGGCGGTCAGCGGGATACCCGCCGGGCACACGTCGGCGCACTCGCCGTAGAGCGAGCACGGGCCGAAGGTTCCCTCGGCCTCGTCGACCATGTTCTTGGCACGACGGCCACGCTCGGTGCGACCCAGCGGGGACAGCGTCATGTGCACCAGCTTCGCGCCGGTGAACAGGTGCGAGGCACCGTTCGGGCAGGCTGCCACGCAGGCACCGCAGCCGATGCAGGCGGCGTGGTCGAGGGCGAGCTCGGCGTCCTCGTGGTTGACCAGGAGGCTGTCGGCGTCCGGTGCGGTACCGGCGGCCATCGAGACGAAGCCGCCCTTCTCCATGACGCGGTCCAGGGCGGACCGGTCGACGACCATGTCCTTGATCACCGGGTACGCCGCGGAACGCAGGGGCTCCAGCTTGAGGGTGTCACCGTCGGTGAAGCTGTTCAGCCGCTGCTGGCAGGCCGGCTTGTTCTTGTCGGGGCCGTGGGGACGACCGTTGACCTGCAGACCGCAGGTGCCGCAGATACCCTCACGGCAGTCGGAGGCGAAGGCGAAGGGCTCCTTGCCGGCCTCGACGTACTTGGAGTTCACGTGGTCGAGCAACTCCAGGATGGACATTGCCTGTTCGGCATCGGGGACCTCCACCGACTCGAAGTGTCCCTCCGAGGTGTGGTCCGCCTGACGCCAGATCTCAAGATGCAGTTTCATTACTTGTAGTTCCTTGTCATCAGCGGGATGCGGTCGAAGTACAGGGGCTCCGCGTGACGCACGAAGGTCTCCGGCTTCTCGCCCGGCTCCCAGGCGGAGACGAAGCACCATTCGTCGTCGTTACGCTCGGCCTCGCCGTCCTCGTCGAGGTGGTCCTCGCGGTAGTGGGCGCCACAGGATTCGTCACGGTCCAGGGCGTCGACGCACATGAGCTCACCGAGGTCCAGGTAGTCGGCGACGCGCAGGGCGTTCTCCAACTGCTGGTTCATCTCGTCGCGACCACCGGGGACGAAGACGTTCTCCCAGAAGTCGGCGCGGACCTTGCGGATCTCCTCGATGCCGGACTGCATGCCCTCGACGGTGCGGGCCACGCCGCAGCAGCGGTAGAGGATCTCACCGAGCTGGCGGTGGTAGTACTCCGCGCCGTGCGGGTCGGAGCCACGGATGTTGAGGATCTTGTCGATACGCTCGTCGGCGCGCTTGAGCGCGTCCTTCGCGGCGTCCGACTCGGCGTCCGGCACGTCCTGGCCCAGCAGCGGGGCGATGTAGTTCGGGACGGTGAACGGCAGGGTGAACCAGCCCTCCACCGACGACGACAGCAGCGAGTTCGCACCCAGGCGGTTCGCGCCGTGGTACATCCAGGACGACTCGCCGGAGCAGAACAGCCCCGGGATCGAGGTCATCTCGTGGAAGTCCGTCCACAGGCCACCCATGGTGTAGTGGCAGGTCGGGGCGATGCGCATCGGCTCCTTGTAGGCGTCGTCACCGATCGCCTCCTCGTACATCTGGATGAGGTTGGAGTAGCGCTCGCGGATGGTGTCCTCGCCCAGCTTCTTGATGGCGTGGGTGAGGTCCAGGTACACCGAGTTCTTCTTCGGGCCCACACCGTAACCGCCGTTGATCTGCTGCGCGTTCGCACGTGAGGCGATGTCACGGGGCACCAGGTTGCCGAACGCGGGGTAACGGCGCTCGAGGAAGTAGTCGCGCTCGTCCTCGGGGATGTCGTTGGGGTGGCGCTCGTCGCCCTTGGTGGTGGGGGTCCAGATGCGGCCGTCGTTACGCAGCGACTCCGACATCAGGATCGTCTTCGACTGCCAGTCCGAGTTGACCGGCAGGCCGGTCGGGTGGAACTGCACGAAGGACGGGGACGCCATGTAGGCGCCCTGGTCGTAGGCACGCATGATCGCGCTGGCGTTGGAGTTCTTGGCCAGCGTGGACATGTGGTACACGTTGCCGTAACCGCCGGTGGCCAGCACCGTGGCGTGCCCGGTGTGGGTGGACAGCTCGCCGGTGATGATGTTTCGGGTCACGATGCCCTTGCACACGCCGTCGTCGACGATGATGTCCTGGACGTCGGAGTGGGTGAAGATCTCCACGTTGCCGGCACCGATCTGACGGTACAGCGCGGCGGTGGTCGCCAGCTGCAGCTGCTGACCGGTCTGTCCACGGGTGTAGTAGGTGCGGGACACCTGCACACCACCGAAGGAACGGGTGGCCAGGGTTCCGCCGTACTCGCGGGAGAACGGGGCACCGATGGCGTTCATGTGGTCGATGACCTTGCCGGACTCCATGGCCAGGCGCCAGCAGTCGTTCTCGCGGCACCGGTAGTCACCGCCCTTGACGGTGTCCTTGGTGTGGTTGTACGTGGAGTCGTTGTCCAGCTTCTTGGACCGCGAGGAGTTCACGCCACCCTGCGCGGCGATGGAGTGCGCGCGGCGGGGGCTGTCGTGGTAGGTGAACACCTTCACGTCGTAGCCGAGCTCGCCGAGGGCGGCTGCGGCGGCGCCGCCGGCCAGGCCGGTGCCGACGATCAGGATGCGGAACTTCGCACGGTTCAGCGGCGAGACGAGCTTGAAGTGCTCCTTGTCGAACTGCCACTGCTGCTGCTGGCCGACCTCGTGCGGCGCGTTGTCGCCGATGGTCTTGCCGACGGCCACACCGTCGACCGAGGACTTCGGCGAGGTGAAGGCCTGCAGGGCCTCGTCGTAGTCGAAGTCCGGGGTCTGGTTGTGGGGGTGGGGCTTACTGGTTCCCATAGTCTCTTCTCTCTTCCTAGTTCCCGGACTAACTCACGACGCCGAACATCACCATCAGCGGGATGGAGATGTTGCCGATCATCACGACGGCGGGGAGCAGGTAGGCGATCCACAGCATGACCTGACGCGTGCGGTGGCCGGTGATCCCCAGGTCGGAGGACGCGGTCCAGATACCGTGGCTCAGGTGCAGGAAGAGGACGAGCATGCACAGGATGTAGAAGATCGCGACGACGGGACGCTCGAACGAGGCCACCAGGTTCGCGTAGGCCTCACCGTGCTCGAAGACGTTCGACGCCGCCGGTTCCGCCCCGATGGTCAGGTCGAGGATGTGGAAGATGATGAACAGCAGCAGCACCATACCGGTACCCAGCATGGAGCTGGCGGTGAAGGTGTTCAGGCCACCGACCTTGCCGGTGCGCTTGAAGGCGCCGCGGGACTCCCGCGAGCGCTTCTTCAGCGCGAAGGCACACCACACGTGCAGGACCAGGGCGACCAGCAGGACCACGCGGGCGATCCAGAGGAGACCCTCGCGCGGGATGAGCGGCTCGCCGACCTCACGCAGGAAGTGGGCGTACTCGTTGAAGTGGTCGGCACCCGTGTAGACCTTCAGGTTTCCGACCATGTGGACGAGGACGAAGAGGCCGAAGATGATGCCAGTCACGGCCATCGTCAGCTTCATCGCCCAGGAGGGGAAGCCCGGCTTCTCCCTCAGCGGTTTGATGGAAATTTTCCCGTGCTCGATTGCCGCGGGATCGTCGTATTTAACAGTCATGGCACCTCCAGTGTCATAGACACTGTACGACCCTCATAGTGGCAAGTACCAACCGACCCCCGCCCTCGTGAAGAAGATCACAGTTGACCTCCTCATCCTCCCCCGAGAAGCCCCCGTGAGCGGGCCTCGGCCACCGCGGCGGTCCGATTCTCGACACCCAACTTCTGATAGATATGTATCAGATGCGTCTTCACCGTGGCCAATGAGATCACGAAGCGCGAGGACAGCTCCCGGTTGCTCGCCCCCGTCGCCAACCCCGCCAGGATCTCCAGCTCCCGCTGCGACAACGCCTCCCCCGACCCGCCGGACGTGGTGGCCCGGCTGACCTGCTCGGCCAGACGGGCGGCGATCTCCGGGGGAAGCGTCCGGCGTCCGGCGGCGGTGTCGAGGACGGCCCGGTGCAGGACCTCCTCCGGGGCGTCCTTGAGCAGGTAGCCCAACGCCCCGGCCTGCAAGGCGTCCATGATGTGGTGTCCGGTGTCATAGGTGGTGAGCACCAGGACCGGCGGGCCGCCGGCGGCGGTGTTGCGCCGGGTGGCCTCGATACCGTCCACCCCGGGCATCTGGATGTCGACGACCAGGACGTCCGGGACGGGGTCGAGCTCACCCACCTGCGCGACGTCGGCACCGTCGGACCCCTCGGCGATGACACGGACGTCATCGAAGGCGTCCAGGATCGCGCGCAGCCCGGCGCGCACCACCGGGTGGTCGTCGACGAGCATCACTGTGACGTTTCCGCTCACCGGCCCGCCTCCACGTCTGGCAACTCGCTTGGCAGGTCGCCGGCCAGGTCGGCGGGCAGGTCGGCACACACCCGGGTGCCCTCCCCCGGCGCCGCAGTCACCTGGAGACGACCGCCCAGGTCGGCGGCACGGAGACGCATGCCCACCAGGCCGAAGCCACCGTCCTGCGGTGGGCGCGTCGCGTCCTCAGACTCCGGCGCATCCGGCGCCTCGGCCCAGCCGCACCCGTCGTCCTGCACGCTCAGGGTGAGCCGGCCACCGGCGCGGCCCAACTCGACGCGCACCCGCGTGGCGTCGGCGTGACGGACCACGTTGGTCAGCGACTCGCGCACGATGTGCACCACCGCGTCCTGCACCGCAGAGGGCAGCCCCGCGGCCGACCCGAACTCCTCGGGCACCACGAGATCGACGTCGAGGAGATCGCCGAGGGCGCGTTGACGTGCGACGACGTCGTCGACGATGCGGCGCAGCACCGTGGCTGTGTCGTGTACCCGCCCGCCGGCGGCGAGGTCGCGGATCAGGTTGCGCGCCTCCCCGAGGTTGTCGGCGGCGGTGTCCTCGATCAGCGACAACTGCCCGAGCGCGTCCTGCGTCCGGTCCTGACGCACCGCCGTCGACGCCGCGCGCGAGAGCAGCACCACCGCGTTGAAGCCCTGGGCGAGCGTGTCGTGGATGTCCCGGGAGATCCGCTCGCGCTCCTCCAGGCGTCCGGTGTTCTTCTCCGTGGCCAGCAGACGGTCGCGGGTGGCGTGCAGTTCCCGCACCGTGGCCAGCTGCCGCTCCGCCTCCGCCGCCAGCAACCGGTAGGTGCGGTAGGCGCCGGCGGCGAACAGCACGCCGATGCCCGGACCGACCGCGGCGGCCACTCCCCCGCCCTGCCCGGTCAGCATCGGCACGAACGCACCGACCGCCCACGCCGCCGTCAGCACCGCCACCTGCACAGTTACCTGCACCGTGCGGTGGCCTGCGGGGCGCCCGTCGAGCACGGCGAGGATCAGGAACGCCAACGGGAACAGCAGCCACACCGCATGGTGGCTCAGCGCCGTCGCCGCCGTCCACGCCACCAGCAGGACCGCCAGCCACCACGGTGACCACCGGCGCGGAAGCGCCGTCACCGTGCCCGCCGCGTACACCGCCACGAGCAGCAGGATCACCACCACCGCCGCACAGCCGCGCAACGTCGGCGCGCCGGAGACCACGTCGACGACCACGCGCACCAGCGCGAACAACGCCAGGGCGACGATGACCACGTGGAGCGTCACACGCAGGGTACCGAGGATCTGCGGCAGGGAGGTTCGGGGGTTCACGTGTCCCGAGCCTAGGCGAGGCGCCACGGCGGGGACATCGACCGATCGGTTGATCCGAAGTTCAGTTCTCCGGTCGATGTCCCGCACCCCGCCGCCGGGCGACGATGAGCACATCGACTCCACCCCACAACCACAGGAGGACACCCATGTACCTGGGCCTCAGAGACATCGCCGCGGCACGGGGCCGCTTCTCGTTGATCACCTCGGTCGTCGCCCTGATCACGCTGCTGCTGGTCATGCTCACCGGGCTGACCGGAGGGCTGGCCGACCAGAACACCTCCGCGCTCAAGGCCCTGGGCCCGGACCGGTTCGTGTTCGGCGGCGAGGTGTCGTTCACCTCCTCCAGCATCACTCCACAGGACGAGAAGGCCTGGCAGGACGCCCTCGGCGCCTCCTCGGTGGTGCCCTTGGGTGTGGCCTCCACCCGCCTGCAGGTCCCCGGCGACGGGCAGGACGCCCTGGCGTCCGTCACGCTGATGGGCCTGCCGTCCGGCACGGCCGTGCCCGGCGGCGAGGTGCCCGCCCGCGGCGTCCTGCTGCCCGACGCGCTCGGCGGCACGGCCGACACCGTGCACCTGAACCACCAGCCCGTCGCCTGGGCCGACATGGACACCTGGGCGCGGATGACCGGGGCGGACGGGCCGTCCTCCCCCACCGTCCTGATGGTCAGCGGTGACGGACCGGGCGGCGCAGTGGACGATGACCGGTTCGACGCCGTCGCCGAGGCCACCGGCACCACCGCCGTCGGCGTAGAGGACTCCTTCGCCGGACTGCCCGCCTACCAGTCCGAACGCGGCTCTCTGCTCGCCATCCAGGGGCTGCTCTACGGCATCTCCGCGCTGGTCGTCGTCGCCTTCCTCAGCGTGTGGACGATCCAGCGCACCCGCGACATCGCCGTGCTGCGCGCCCTCGGGGCGTCCACCGGCTACGTGGTCGCCGATGCCGCGGTGCAGGCCGCGGTGATCCTCGCCGTCGGCGTGGTCGGCGGCGCCGCACTCGGCGGGGTCCTCGGCGCCCTCGCCGCCGGGACGGTGCCCTTCGCCGTGTCGGCCGCGACCTTCCTCCTCCCACCCGTCGGCGTGTTCGTGCTCGGCATGGGCGGCGCCCTCGTCGCCATGCGCCGGGTGTCCACCGTCGACCCCCACCTCGCACTAGGAGCATCAGCATGACAACCAGCACCAGCAGCAGCACCGAAACGATCACCGACACCTTCCGCATGCAGGACATCTGCCTGACCTACCCGGACGGCGGGTCCACCGTGACCGCCCTGGACCACGTGAGCCTCGACGTGCACCCCGGCGAACTCGTCGCCGTGGTCGGCGAGTCCGGCTCCGGTAAGTCCACGCTGCTCTCCGTCGCCGCCGGGCTGACCACCCCGGACTCCGGGACGGTGTCCACGACCGGCACCACCTCCGTGGTCTTCCAGTCCCCCAACCTGCTGGACGCCCTGGACGTGCGCGAACAGCTGCTGGTCACCGACCACATCGCCGGACGGCGCATCACCGCCGCACGTCGACGCCGTGCCGACAAGCTGCTGGCCCGCGTGGGGCTGGACGGTTTCGGCGCACGCCGCGTCGCCCAGCTCTCCGGCGGCCAGCGCCAGCGGGTGAACATCGCCCGGGCGCTGATGCCCGGGCCCAGCCTGCTGCTCGCCGACGAACCGACGTCCGCCCTGGACGAGCGGCTGTCGCACCAGGTCGTGGACCTGCTGCGCGAACTGACCGACGAGCACTCGCTGGCCACCGTGCTGGTCACCCACGACCGCAACCAGCTCGACCGGGCCGACCGGGTGGCCCAGATGCACGACGGACGGCTGTCGCAGGAGGGACGGCGGTAGCATCGGGGTTCCTGCGCGCACCCCCTGCGACACGAGAGAAGGTCCACCATGAGGCCCCTTCGGTACGCAATCAACGTGACCCTCGACGGCTGCTGCCACCACGAGGCCGGGACGCCCCCGGACGAGGAGACCATGGCCTTCTGGGCCCGCGAGACCGCCCGCGCGGACGCCATGCTCCTCGGACGCACGACCTACCGGATGATGGAGGACGCCTGGCGCAGGCCGCCGGACGGCACCTGGCCACAGTGGATGGACACCTGGGAGATCCCCTTCGCCGAAGCGATCGACCAGGCCAGGAAACACGTGGTGTCCGCAACGCTGGACCACGTGGACTGGAACGCCGAACTGCTGCACGGCGACCCGGTGGCGGCGGTACGCAGGCTCAAGGAACAGCCCGGTGACGGGATCCTCCTCAGCGGCGTGACCCTGCCCACCGCGCTCGTGGCGGCGGGGCTGGTCGACGAGTACGTGTTCGTGGTGCAGCCCGTCCTCGCCGGGCACGGGCCGAGGTTGCTCGACGGTCTACCCGGGCACCTGAGGCTCACCCCGGTGGCGCGCGAGGAGTTCGCCTCCGGCGCCGTCGCCGCGCACTACCGTCCTGCCTGAACTGCGCAGACTACGCGCAACTCACGCGCGGCTCACGCGCGCAGCAGCGTCTCCCCGGTGACCGTGACCGGCTCGGGGCCGACCATGGTCTCCTGGCCGCACACCGTGATCGGGCCCACGACCTCGGGATCCTCGTCGGTGGTGTGCAGGGTGACCTCCCCGTCGGCGACCGTCACCTGGATGATCCGCCCACGCAGGGTGATGCGGTACTCCAGGGCGCCCCACTCCTCGGGCACACGCGGGTCGATGCTGTACTGCCCGTAGTTGTCGCGGAAACCACCGAAGCCGTAGACCAGGCAGCTCCACACCCCGCCGCACGAGGCGATGTGCACGCCGTCGGGGGTGTTGCCGTGCAGGTTGTTGAGGTCGATGAACAGGCCGCGGTGGAAGAAGTCCATCGCCTTGTCGTGCAGGCCCAGCTCGGCGGCCATGATCGACTGCACCACCGCCGACAACGAGGAGTCGCCCGTGGTCAGCCGGTCGTAGTAGTCGTAGTCGCGCAGCTTGGTCTCCGCATCGAACTGGGAGCCCTGCAGGAACAGGGCCAGCACCACGTCCGCCTGCTTGAGGATCTGGTACCGGTAGATCGTCAGCGGGTGGTAGTGCAGCAGCAGCGGACGCTTCGGCCCGACCTCCGGGTCGTCCAGGCTCCACAGCTGGCGCTGCATGAACTGGTCGTCCTGCGGGTTCACCCCGGTGGTCTCGTTGAAGGGGATGTACATGGCGTTGGCCGCCTGGTCCCACAGGTCCAGCTCGTCCTCGCTGAGTCCGGTGCGCCGCAGCATGTCACGGTAGGCACCGGGCCGGTCGGAGCGCATCTGGCGCACCACCTCGGCGGCCACACGCAGGTTGTACTGCGCCATGACATTCGTATACAGGTTGTTGTTCACCACGGTGGTGTACTCGTCGGGGCCGGTCACCGAGTGGATCTCGAAGCGGGTACCGGAGTTGTTGAAGAACCCCAGCGACATGAAGAACCGGGCCGTGCCGACCAGGATGTGGATGCCCTCGTCCAGCAGGAAGTCGGTGTCACCGCTGGCGTAGATGTACTTCATCAGCGCGTAGCTCACGTCGGCGTCGATGTGGTACTGCGCAGTACCCGCTGCGTAGTAGGCGCTGGACTCGTGGCCGTTGATCGTGCGCCACGGGAACAGGACGCCGTCGTGCGAGAGCTCCAGGGCACGCGCACGCGCGGCGGGGAGCATCTTGTAGCGGAAGCGCATCGCGTTCCGCGCGAACTGCGGGTTGGTGTACGTCAGGAACGGCATCACGTAGATCTCCGTGTCCCAGAAGTAGTGCCCGCCGTAGCCCGAACCGGTCAGCCCCTTGGCCGGCACACCCTGGGTCTCCGCCCGCGCCGAGGCCTGGATGAGCTGGTAGATGTTCCAACGCACCGCCTGCTGGAGCTCCGGCTGACCGGGGATACGCACGTCCGAGCGCTCCCAGAAGTCGGCGAGCCAGTTCTTCTGGTCCTCCTGCAGTCGCTCCAGCCCCACCGCCTTGGCCCGGTTGATCGTGCGCGCACAACGGAACGCCAGTTCATCGGCGGCGACGTGGCGCGAGGAGTGGTAGGAGATGAACTTCTCCAGCCGCAGCTTCATGCCCTTGCGTCCGGCCATGTGGTAGACGACCCGGGCGACGTCCTCGCGCAGTTCGGTCTGCACCTCCACCCCGGGGACCGGGTGGTCGCCGGCGTCGTCGGTACCGCTGAGCTGCATCTTGTGGTCCATGCTGACCGCCACGGTCATGCCGGAGTGGTTGATGCGGTAGCCCAGCGTGACCCGCTCGTCCTCCGGCTGCGCCTGGTAGGTCGGGATGAAGACCCGCTCCTTGAACTGCTCTGCCTTGCGCGGGTCCGCGCCGTCGCCGACTGCCCCGCCACCGGTACCGACCGGCCCGTCGGCGGTGGTGCCGGTGTGGTCGATGACGGTGGAGTACTCGTCCTCCCCGTCCTGCCGGTTGAGGATCTGCGACGACACCACGACGGCCGCCGGGGCGTCCAGCAGCTCGATCTCGGTGCTGGTCACCATGAGGTGACGCTCGGTGAAGCTCACCATGCGCTCGTTGGTGACCCGCACCCGCTTGCCGGACGGCGTGCGCCACACGAAGCTGCGGCGCAGCACGCCGTCGCGGAAGTCCAGGCCGCGCGAGTAGTCCTCGATCTCGTTCTGCGACAGGCGCAACGGCTCGTCGTCGACGTAGATGCGCACCGTCTTGGCATCCGGCACCTGCACGATCGCCTGGCCCTCGCGGGCCAGTCCGTAGGCGTCCTCCGCATGGGAGATCGGCCAGGTCTCGTGCACCCCGTTGATGAACGTGCCGTGTTCGTCGGAGTCTCGGCCCTCCGGCGGGGTGCCGCGCACGCCGAGGTAACCGTTGCTCAGCGCGAAGTGGCTCTCCGTGAGCCCCAGGGACGTGCGCTCGGGACGCTTCTCGTACCAGCCCCACTCGTCGACGGGGTTGTTCTCGCGGTCGAGCCCGGTGGTGGGGTCGGTGTCGTGGTGGTGCTGGTCGGCGCGGTAGCCCGACGGGAACAGGCCCTCACCGTCGATCTCACCGACTGCGCTGGCCGCGCTGGCGCTGTCCGCGGTGTCGATCGGACGGTTGACGACGGATGCCACCCGTCGGCGTTGGTCGAAGAACCGCTCGAGGGCCGTGTCCGTGCCCCCGTTGGTTCCGCTGCCGTCGGTCGCGTCGTTTCCGCTCATCGTTGCTTGTCTCCGGTTTCCTTGCATGTCAGGTGGTCAGGTGTTCAGCGTGGGGTCAGCGTGGGGTCAGCGCAGGATTAACGCGGGACGAGTTCGGCGAGGTCGGACACGACGGTGTCCGCGCCGGCGTCGAGCAGCGCGGCGCGTCCGGCACCACGGTCGACGCCCACGACGAGGCCGAAGTCCCCGGCGCGTCCCGAGGCTACGCCGGACGTGGCGTCCTCCACGACGACGGCGCGCGACGGGTCCACGCCCAGGGAGGACGCGGCGAAGGCGTAGGTGTCGGGCGCGGGCTTGCCGGCCAGGCCCTCCTCCGCGGCGACGTTGCCGTCGACGATGAGCCCGAAGCGGTCGATCAGCCCGGCGGCGGTGAGGACCTGGCGGGCGTTCTTCGACGAGCTGACGATGGCGATCTGCGGGGCCTCCGGCGCCGCCAGGGCGTCCAGCAGTGAGACGGACCCGGGGTAGGCGTCGATGCCGCGGTCGAGGGCGCGCAGGAAGTCCTCGTTCTTGCGCAGGCCGAGGCCGGTGACGCTCTCGTCCGAGGCGGTGGCGGTGTCGTCGTCGCCGAGGGGGAGTTCGATGTCGCGGGAGGCCAGCAGGCTCTGCACCCCCTCCACGCGGGAGCGTCCGTCCAGGTACCCGTAGTAGTCCTTCTCCGTGTACGGCTCGGCGTCCCGGGCGTCGAGGTACTCGGTGAACATCGTCCTCCACGCCGCGCGGTGGATCTCCGCGGTGGGTGTGATGACGCCGTCGAGGTCGAAGAGGACCGCGTCGTAGGTTCTCAGGTCAGGCATCCTGGGCAGACTCCTCGGTGGGTTGGTTGTGGTGCTCGGCTGGTGCACAGCGTGTACTCGGGTGGCCTATCCTAGTGCCCCCGCGGGCCCACCGCCGGACAACGGTGTGCACCACCCGCGACCTGCGCAGAGGACGGGAACACCCCAGGGTGACTCCCCCTTTCGTGAAGGGGAACCACCCTGGGGTGATCAGGTCAGGCTGTCGCGCCTGTCAGGAGTTTCAGGCCTGTCAGGCGATGCCGTTCTTCTCCTTGTACTCGCGACGACGCGCGTGCAGGATCGGCTCGGTGTAGCCGGCCGGGGACTCGGTGCCCTTGAACACCAGGTCCTTGGCGGCCTGGAAGGCGACGGAGGCCTCGAAGTAGTCGGCCATGTTGTTGTACTCCGGGTCACCGGCGTTCTGGCCGTCGACGATCTTCGCCATGCGCTGCAGGGCGTCGGTGACCTCCTGCTCGCTGACGACACCGTGCTTGAGCCAGTTCGCCAGGATCTGGGAGTTGATGCGCAGCGTGGCGCGGTCCTCCATCAGGTCGACGTCGTGGATGTCGGGGACCTTGGAGCAGCCCACACCCTGCTCGACCCAGCGGACCACGTAGCCCAGCAGCGACTGGCAGTCGTTGTCGACCTCCTGCTTGATCTGCTCCTCGGTCCAGTCGGCCGCGGGGTGGACCGGCAGGGTGAGGATGTCGCCGAGGGTGTCGCGGCGGCCGTCGGTGAGCAGCTTCTCCTGGACGGCGAAGACGTCGACCAGGTGGTAGTGGGTGGCGTGCAGGCTGGCGCCGGTCGGGGACGGGACCCACGCGGTGGTGGCGCCCTCCTTCGGCTGGCCGATCTTCTCCTTGATCATGTCGGCCATCAGCTCGGTCTTGGCCCACATGCCCTTGCCGATCTGTGCCTTGCCGGGCAGGCCGTGGGCCAGGCCGGCGTCGACGTTGTTGTCCTCGTAGGCGATCTTCCAGGCGGCGGTCTGCAGCTCCGGCTTGCGGACCACGGGGCCGGCGAGCATGGAGGTGTGGATCTCGTCGCCGGTGCGGTCGAGGAAGCCGGTGTTGATGAAGGCCAGTCGCTCGGAGGACGCCGCGATGCAGGCGTCAAGGTTGGCGGTGGTGCGGCGCTCCTCGTCCATCACGCCGACCTTCAGGGTGTTGCGCGGCAGGCCGAGCAGATCCTCGACGTCGGAGAAGAGCTCACCGGTGAAGGCGACCTCCTCCGGGCCGTGCTGCTTCGGCTTCACGATGTAGATCGAGCCCTTGCGGGAGTTGCGGCGCTGGTTGTCCAGGTCGGTGCCGGGCACGGCGCAGGCGGAGGTGATGACCGCGTCCATGATGCCCTCGAAGATCTCCTCGCCGTCGGCGTCGAGGATGGCGGGGTTCTGCATCAGGTGGCCGACGTTGCGGACGAAGAGCAGGGAGCGGCCGTGCCGGCGCAGCTCCTCGCCGTCGCGGCCGGTGTAGGTGCGGTCGTCGTTGAGGGTACGGGTGAAGGTCTTGTCGCCCTTGGCGACCTCCACGCTGAGCTCACCGGTGTTCAGGCCGAACCAGTTGGTGTAGCCGAGGGTCTTGTCGGTGGCGTCGACGGCGGCGACGGAGTCCTCGAAGTCCATGATCGTGGAGACGGCGGATTCCATGAGGATGTCCTTGACCCCGGCGTTGTCGTCCGACCCCACCGGGTGGGACGGGTCGATCTGGATCTCGAAGTAGAGGCCGTTGTGGCGCAGCAGGACGCCGGTCGGCGCGTCCTTCTCACCGGAGAAGCCCGCGTAGACCTCGGGCTCGCGCAGGTGGACGTCCTTGCCGTCGATGACGGCGACGAAACGGCCGGACGCCACGTCGTACTTCTCGACGTCGGCGTGGGAGCCGGACTCCAGGGGGACGGCCTGGTCGAGGAAGTCGCGTCCCCAGGCGATGACCTTGTCGCCGCGGACCTTGTTGTAGCCCTTGCCCTTCTCCGCGCCGTTCTCCTCGGAGATGACGTCGGTGCCGTAGAGCGCGTCGTAGAGCGAACCCCAGCGTGCGTTCGCCGCATTGAGGGCGAAGCGGGCGTTCAGGATCGGCACGACCAGCTGCGGGCCGGCGGTCTCGGAGATCTCCGTGTCCACGTTCTGCGTGGTGATCTCGAAGTCGCCGGGCTCGTCGACGAGGTAACCGATCTCCTTGAGGAAGTCCGTGTACTGCTCGGCGTCCTGCTCCCCGGGGTGCTCGGTGTACCACTGGTCGAGCTTGGTCTGCAGCTCGTCACGCACGGCGAGCAGCTCGCGGTTGCGCGGCGTGTGCTTGGCGACGATGTCGCCGAAACCAGCCCAGAACGTCTCCGCGTCGACGCCGATGCGGGGCAGAACCGTGTCGGTCACGAAGTTGTAGAGGGTCGCGGAAACCTGGAGGCCTCCGGCCGTGACCCGTTCCGTCTGCTGGGACTGTGACGTCATTGACTGCTCCTTCGTAAAGATGGGACTCGCATGACGGACGCCGGTGGGACGCCCGTCGCTGTAGGAACCACACTAGGTGAGCCACGTCACCGGCGACGAGCAACCACGGGTACCGGCGGGACCGTCACCCCCACAGGTGGGAATATCCGGAGAGGGTCGGCGGGAGCGATGACCGCTACGTAGGTACCCCTTACGTGACGAAGGTCGCACGTAACCCCTGCAAGTGGACCATGCCGCCCACATCGTGAGAAGTTTTGTCCCGCATATAGAGAACAGGGGTGAAGTGGTTTTCGCGCTACCCCCGGTGTTACCTGGAACACCCAAACCCTTTGACGTGCCCTTTTCCATCGGTATCCTCAAATGCAGCCGACCCGGGAGATCGCCAGCCGGGTGCAGCGCCGTTACCGCCAATCTCTCACCACTTAAAGGGAGTGACTACTTACATGTCGAACGTCGGACAGGCACGTACCGCCGCCGAAATCCAGAAGGACTGGGACGAGAACCCCCGCTGGAAGGGGATCACCCGCGATTACACCGCCGAGCAGGTCGCCGAGCTCCAGGGCACCGTCGTCGAGGAGCACACCCTCGCCCGCCGCGGTGCCGAGATCCTGTGGGAGGGCGTCAACCAGGGTGGCGACTCCTACATCAACGCCCTCGGTGCCCTCACCGGTAACCAGGCCGTCCAGCAGGTCCGCGCCGGCCTGAAGGCCGTCTACCTCTCCGGTTGGCAGGTCGCCGGTGACGCGAACCTCTCCGGCCACACCTACCCGGACCAGTCGCTGTACCCGGCCAACTCCGTTCCGGCCGTGGTCTCGCGCATCAACAACGCCCTGCTGCGTTCCGACGAGATCTCCCGTGTCGAGGGTGACGACTCCGTCGACAACTGGCTCGTCCCGATCGTCGCCGACGGTGAGGCCGGCTTCGGTGGCGCCCTCAACGTCTACGAGCTGCAGAAGGCCATGATCAAGGCCGGCGCCGCCGGTACCCACTGGGAGGACCAGCTGGCCTCCGAGAAGAAGTGCGGCCACCTCGGTGGCAAGGTGCTGATCCCCACCCAGCAGCACGTCCGCACCCTGAACTCGGCCCGCCTGGCTGCCGACGTCGCGGACACCCCGACCGTCGTCATCGCCCGTACCGACGCCGAGGCCGCCACGCTGCTGACCTCCGACGTCGACGAGCGCGACGCCAAGTTCCTCACCGGTGAGCGCTCCGCCGAGGGCTACTACTACGTGCAGAACGGCATCGAGCCCTGCATCGCCCGTGCGAAGTCCTACGCTCCCTACGCGGACATGATCTGGATGGAGACCGGTACCCCGGACCTCGAGCTCGCCAAGAAGTTCGCCGAGGGCGTCCGCGAAGAGCACCCGGACCAGCTGCTGAGCTACAACTGCTCCCCGTCCTTCAAGTGGTCCGCCCACCTGGACGACGACGAGATCGCCAAGTTCCAGAACGAGCTGGGCGCGATGGGCTTCAAGTTCCAGTTCATCACCCTGGCCGGCTTCCACGCCCTGAACTACTCCATGTTCGATCTGGCCCACGGCTACGCCCGCAACCAGATGAGCGCCTTCGTCGACCTGCAGAACCGCGAGTTCAAGGCAGCCGACGAGCGTGGCTTCACCGCCGTCAAGCACCAGCGCGAGGTCGGCGCCGGTTACTTCGACCGCGTCGCCACCACCGTGGACCCCAACTCCTCCACCACCGCCCTGAAGGGCTCCACCGAGGAGACCCAGTTCTAGTAACTGGTTCCCCGTCCTGACGGACGGGAACGGTAGGCCACACGACACCGGCCGGTCAGCAGAGATGCTGACCGGCCGGTGTCGTTGTGTGCGGGGAGGCTTCAGCTCTGCGCTCCCACGACCTCACGCCCCACCCTGCTGCGTCGAATACACAGACACAGAAGCGCCCCAACGCCGCAGAGCGCCGCGGCGCTGAACCATGCGCCGTCGTAGCTCCCGGTAGTATCCCGAATCATCCCGGCACCTGCTGCCGCGACTCCTGCACCGACCTGGTGACTGGCGAAGACCCAGCCAAACACCACAGGGCCAGAGTCGCCGAAGTGCTCCCGACACAGAGCCATCGTCGGTGGCACGGTCGCCACCCAGTCGAGGCCGTAGAACACGATGAATGCCCATAGCGGCGGTTCCACGACCGGCCCCATCATCATCGGCAGCAACAACAACGATATTCCGCGCAGCCCGTAGTAGGCGACGAGAAGTATCCGAGGATCAATCCTGTCGGTCAACCACCCGGAGGCCAGCGTGCCGATGATGTCGAATATCCCGACCAGGGCAAGCAGGCTGGCCGCAGTCGTGGCAGGCATGCCGTGGTCGTGGGCGGACGGGACGAAATGAGTGCCGACCAGGCCTACCGTGGTCGCCCCGCAGACCGCGAACGTCCCGGCGAGCAGCCAGAACTCCCTACTCTTGCCCGCGAGCCGCAGACTCCCCAGCGCCGTCAATGCGGGACGGGCCGCAGCGACGGTGTCTCGGGAAGAATCGGGGTTCTGGCCATAGCTGACAAGCCCCACGTCCTGCGGTCGGTCCTTGAGCAGCAGGAACACGACCGGCGCCGCCAACACTGCTGCAGCAGCGATTACCAGGGAGGCGGCCTGCCAACTGTGCCTATTCGCCAGGTGCGCCAGCAGAGGCAGGAAGACGAGTTGCCCGGTCGAGCTTGCCGCGGTGAGAACACCTGAGACCAGGCCACGACGCTGCGTGAACCACCGTCCGGATACCAACGCGGCGAAGGGCATGGACACCGCACCGGTGCCTGCCCCGATGAGAAGACCCCACAGGACCCACAGCTGCCAGGGTTCGCTGACGAACACCGACAGCGCGCTTCCGATTCCGACCACAGCCAGAGCGACAGCAGCAACACGGTGAACACCGAACCGTTCCATCAGGGACGTGGCGAAGGGCGAGAAGAGTCCGAAGAGCAGGAGATTGAGTGACACCGCACCACTGATGGTGCCGTGGGACCAGCCGAATTCGCTGTGGAGCGGATCCATGAGTACGCCGGGTGCCGAGCGAAAACCCGCGGCCGCGAGCAGCGCCACGAATGCGACCACGACGGTCAGAGGGAACCAGAAGGAGTGTCGTTGAGCCATGAGCCCATTCTTTCGATGTGAAACCCTTCTGCCTATTGGCAGGAAGGCCAATATGTGTAAGGTTTTGGTCATGACACCGCGCCACCATGTCGTAGTCCTACTTCTGCCTCCTGTCATCGGGTTCGACGCAACCATTCCCCCGCTCGTCTTCGGCAACGCCCGGAACGAGGCCGGTGAGAAGCTCTATCGGGTTTCCGTGTGCTCCGCGGACCCCGGCCCCGCCACATGCGCAGATGGATTCGCTCTGACCCCAGGATCCGAGACCGACGCGCTGAAGACCGCGGACACCGTCGTGGTTCCCGGCACGATGCGCAGCAGCGTACGCAAGGATGGACGACTTGATACCGCTGCCCGTGCCGCATTCGACCTCATTCCGGGCGACGCGCGCGTGATCTCGCTGTGCACCGGTGCCTTCGGGCTGGCCGCCGCAGGCCTCCTGGATGGACGACGGGCAACAACACACTGGCAGACGGTGGCTCAGTTCCGTCGCCTCTACCCACAGGTCCACCTCGAGGAGTCTTCACTCTTTCTCGACGAGGGAATGGTCATGACCTCGGCGGGACTGTCCGCAGGCCTTGATCTCTGCCTTCACGTCATTCGCAGCGATGCCGGATGGAAGACTGCCAACGATGTCGCGCGTCACTGCGTCACCCCACCCCACCGCGACGGGGACCAATCTCAGTTCATCAAGTGGCCGGTTCCCACACAAGGGAATACCGGAACGACCGCAACTCAGGAATGGGCGCGGGGTCGCCTCAGCGAACCGTTGACTGTGCAGCAGCTCGCCGGGCATGCCCAGATGAGTTCCCGGACGTTCGCCCGCCGTTTCACAGAAGAAACCGGGGCCTCTCCTGCCCGGTGGCTCGCACGGGAACGGGTCCGTCGGTGCCAGGAACTGCTGGAATCCACCGACCTCACGGTCGACACGATCGCCCAACGCGTCGGGTTCGGAACCGGGGCCACCCTCCGTGCACGTCTGCGGGCAGAGACGGGAACGACGCCGAGCAGCTACAGGCGTCGCTTCGCGAGAACCTGACCCAGAGGAAGGTCACCGGCCATGCCCCGCTACCTGTTCTTCCTGCGGAAGCGTGTCGGGGGCTTGTCCTCGTAGAGGCCGGTGATCTGACGTCGGATGTGCTCACGCCGGTTGTAGGTGGCCTCGCGGATGGCCTCGTCATCGTCGAAGCTGGAACCGATCGCCCCGGCCATCGTGCCCAGCGACGCCGTCAGCCAGGCCAGCTTCGCGTAGCCCCACGGGAAGGGTTCGTCGCTCACCTGGGCGCGGAAGTAGTTCGTGTCCACGATGACCACCGAGAGCACGAGCAGTGCGATGAACACGGTGGTGTAGATCATCGCCGCGGCGATGAGCACCGTGCACAACGTGGCACGGTTGTCCATGCGTGCACGCCACGCGGCCACGCTGTCCGCCTCACGGTCGGGCCACCGGTTCCAGAGGCCGTTGTGGTAGACCAGCCAGAACGTCAGCGCGCCCACCGCGAAGATGCTGATGACGAACATGCGCAGCAACGAGATCGTGTGGGACATCTGCCACATCGACCCGTAGAAAATGCCGTAGGCGCCGGTGGCGACACCGATGGCCAGGCAGCCGGTGAGCACGCGGTAGAGCACCGCCGGACGGTTGCCCGCGACCATCCCCAGCAGAAGCCGCAGGGACCTCCCCCACCCGTCGATCACGCGGGTGGAGTCCGCCTCGGCGTCACCGCCCTCGATGTCGCTGGTGTCGGTGACGTCCTCGAGGATGCCGGCGCCGGCGGGTTTGCCCTTGAGCAGACGGCTGAGCTCCTGCCGCAGGCCCTCCTGGGCGCGCAGCAGACCGAAGGCCGGCAGGCAGAGCATGGTGACACGGCCCCGGTTCACCGTCTGGCTGATGACCGGACGCCGCGTGGTCAGCGGCAGGTCGGTGACGTAGACCATCCGGTCCCAGCCGTGGCTCTCCATGATGCCGGTGGAGCTGTCGGCCAACCGGACGCTACCGTCCAGGCCCATGGGCAGGGTGCTGGTGCGTACCTCGACCCGCGGCAGTCCGAGGGCGGCGAGGTCGTCGTCGGTGAGATGGGTCTCGTCCGGGTCCACCCCGAGCTTCTCGAGCACCTTGCGCACGCGTTTCTCCGGCAGCCCCCGGTCGACCATCACACCGACGGTCATCACCTTGCCCATGCCCGGCCCCCTGCCTGGCTCCGTACCTGCCCCAGCACATGCTCCATGATCGGCCAGTTTCTCCTGCCTCCGAACGTCCCGACGTATTGGCGTGAATCGTACCTGTCCGCGACCGCCCGCGTGGCAGGCATGTGCACCGACGGTCCCGTGCAGCCTCATCACTCAGCCGACCCGCACGCCCGTGGCCACCCCGTCATGGAAAACACCCTCCCAGGTAGGCGTTCGCGGTGAAACGCTGCCTGGGAGGGTGAGGATCCTGCACCTGGTAGGTGCGGGAGGGGGAACTACAGGTTGATCATGTGACCCATCGTGCCCTCGGCGGCCTCCTTGATGGCCTCCGACAGCGTCGGGTGGGTGTGGACGTTGCGTCCGATCTCCTCGGCCGTGAGGTCGAAGCGCTGCGCCAGCGTCAGCTCGGGCAGCAGCTCGGAGACGTCCGGGCCGACCATGTGCCCGCCGATGAGCTCACCGTACTCGGCGTCGACGACGATCTTCACGAAGCCGACACCCTCGTTGAGGCCCATGGCCTTGCCGTTGGCGCTGTAGGGGAAGGACGCGACCTTGATCTCGCGACCGTTCTCCTCGGCCATCTTGCGGGCGGCCTCCTCCGTGTAACCGAAGGACGCGACCTGCGGGGAGCAGAACGTCGCGCGGGGCATGTTCATGTAGTCGCCCAGTTCCTGGGTCTCCACGTCCGCGATGGTCTCGGCGGCCACCACGCCCTGCGCCTCGGCCACGTGGGCGAGCTGCAGCTTGGCGGTGACGTCGCCGATGGCGTAGATGCCGTCGACGTTGGTGCGCATGCGCTCGTCGATGTCGATGGCGCCACGCTCGGTGAGCTTCACACCGGTGTTCTCCAGGCCGAAGCCCTCCACGCGGGGGGCGAAGCCGATGGAGACCATGACCCGGTCGGCCTTGATGGTCTCGGACTTGGAGCCGTCGGCGGTCTCGATGTCGACCTCGACGCCGGCGTCGCCACCGAGGTCGCGCACGGCGGTGGTCTTGTGCCCGGTCTTCAGGTTCACACCGAGCTTCTTGTACTGCTTGGCGATCTCCTTGGAGACGTCCTTGTCCTCGTTGGGCAGGACGCGGTCCATGAACTCCACGACGGTGATGTCGACGCCGAAGTTGGCCAGCACGTAGGCGAACTCCATGCCGATCGCGCCGGCGCCGATGACGACCATGGACTTCGGTGCGTTCTCGTCGAGGATCTGCTCCTCGTAGGAGACGATGTTGCCGCCGATCTCGACACCCGGCAGGGACTTCACCACGGAGCCGGAGGCGATGATGGCGTTGTCGAAGGTGATGGTCTTGCCGGCGTCGTCGCCGTCGGTGACCTCCACGGTGTGGTCGTCGGTGAACGAGCCGAGACCGTTGATCTCGGTGATCTTGTTCTTCTTCATCAGGTAGTGGACACCCTTGACGATGCCCGCGGACACCTTCCGCGAGCGCTGGTGCGCCACGGAGTAGTCCATGCTGATGTTGTCACCGGAGATGCCGAAGGTCTTGGCGTCGTGGGTGAGGATGTGCGAGATGTCCGCGTTACGGATCAGCGCCTTGGAGGGGATGCAGCCGACGTTCAGACAGACGCCGCCCCAGTACTGCTTCTCGATCACTGCGGTCTTCAGGCCCAGCTGTGCCGCACGGATGGCGGAGACATATCCGCCGGGGCCCGCACCGATTACTACTACGTCATAATGTTCAGCCACGTGGTCAAGGATACGACTTTTCGGGCGGGACGTGCAGACCAGGGGCACCGAAGGGACTGTTCCCCGACAAAACAACAGGTCAGGGAGGTCACCGGACCTACAGGAAGCGGACGACGAAGTCGGTGACCATGGACAGGAAGTTGTTGATGTTTCCGCCGAGGACCTCGTTGGAGCTGACGATGAACTGGTCGATGGGGGCGAGATTCACGGTGGTTCCTCTTTCACGTGGGGACGCCCCGGGCCGGTGCCCGGGGACGGTTTCGGACACCAGCATAAACGGCGGGAGGTCCGGTTGCGCTACGTCCGACGGGGATCCGGTCACCGGAACGGGTAACGGTACCCCCGCCCGGCGCGTTTTCGTTTGGGAAATCAGGCTTCAGGGTTACACGGTGCACGTCCACCGGCTAAGCTGTCGAGGTCTGACCCCACTGACTTCTTGAGGACCGAATGAACAAGCGCGCCATCGCACGCGTGACGGCTGCTGCCGTCGCGACAGCCCTGCCCCTGTCCGTCATGAGCGTGCTCGGCGCGGGTCCGGCGTTCGCCGGTATCGCCCAGCCGGACGTGGCCTCCGCCTCTGAGGACAGCGGCGACGGCCGCCCCGCCTCCGAGTTCCGGAACACCGCCACGGTCAACAACCCCTTCCCCACCCGCGAGGCGGCCGAGGGTGAGAACTACGTCGAGGAGTCAAAGGCCGCCTGGCGCGACTACGTCTACCACGCGGAGGCGGGCGTCAGCGAGACCGACCCGGACGACACCTGGGAAGCCGGCGAGCGCTACGGCCGCATGGAGGAGCGCATGGTGCACTCCAAGGCGATGAACCGCGACATCCCCGTCGTCACCATCCGCGCCAAGGAGGATCCCCAGAACGCTCCCACGATCTACCTGCTCAACGGTGCCGACGGCGGCGAGGGTGCAGCGAACTGGCTGCGCCAGACCAACGCCGTGGACTTCTACGGCAACCAGATCGGCAACGTCAACGTGGTCATCCCCATGGAGGGCGCGTTCTCGTACTACACCGACTGGCAGGAGCCGAACGCGACTCTCGACAAGGGCGGCAACAAGCAGGCCTGGGAGACCTTCCTGGTCCAGGAGCTGCCCGGCCCGATGGAGACCGCACTGGGAACCTACAACCCCAACCGCTCGATCATCGGCATGTCGATGACCGGATCGACCACCCTGGTCTACGGCGAGAAGTACTCCGGTTTCTACGACTCCATCGGCGCTTACTCCGGCTGCGCGGCGACCTCCGGCGAGGCCGCCCCCACCGTGGAGATCGTCCTGGGCCGCGGCAACGCCACCTACGAGCAGATGTGGGGTGACCGCAACGGCCAGGTGGCCCGCGACAACGACGCCCTGGTCAACGCCGCGGACCTCAAGGACCAGCACAACGTCTACGTCTCCACCTCGACCGGCCTGATGGGCGAGCACGACGTCTCCTCCGGCGACCGCCTCAACGGCATGGTCATCGGTTCCATCGTCCCGGCGACCGAGGGCGGTGTGATCGAGGCGGCCACGAACGCCTGCACCCACCTGCTGAAGTCCACCACGGACGCCGCGGGCATCACCCAGGAGTCCAACAACCTGGTCTACAACTTCCGCAACACCGGCACGCACCAGTGGGGCTACTGGCAGGACGACATGTTCGACGCCTGGCCCACGATCTCCGAGGGCCTGTTCCCCGGCGGCGGCGCCAACGCCGTCGCGCAGCGGGACGCGGCCAAGGCCGCCTACCTCGAGGACAACCCGGGTGCCGGTGCCGCCGGTTCCACCCCGGTCTCCTCCCTCCCCACCTGGGACGAGGTCACGGCGAACGCCGAGGAAGCCGACGACGAGTAGTCGACGCCGTCCCACAGGTGCCGTGAGAGCACTGTCCGCCGCCACCCTCGTGGTGGCGGTTTCCGGTTATGCGGTCATCGTCGTCGCCGGCCGCGCGCTCGACACGGTCGGCTACGAGGTCTTCGCCGTCTTCTGGGGGCTCTTCTTCGCCCTCGCCGGCCTCATCGACGGTCTCCTCCAGGAGACCACCCGCTCCGTCGCGGCCCGCACCACCGCCGCAGGACGCACCGGGCAGGCGCCACGCGCCGCCGCAGCGTCCTCCGTCCGCCCGATGGCGGTCGCGGCGGGCCTCGCCGTCGTCGTCGCCACGGTCGTCGCGGCGTCCGGCCCGCTGTGGGCGGGACGTATCCTGCCGGACGGGTCGGGCCTGGCGGGCGCCGGCGTGGTGCTGATGGCCGTCGGGTTGGCGTCCTACACGTTCCAGGCCGCGGTCTGCGGCCTGCTGTCGGCGGCGATGCGCTGGACCACGTTCGCCTGGCTGATCAGTGTGGACAGTGCGGTGCGCATCGTGCTGGCGCTGATCGCGTGGGCGGCGGGCTGGCAGCTGTTGGCCTTCCTGCTCGTCACGGTCGTCGGCGCGGCGACGTGGTTGGGGCTGCTGCTCGTGTCCCCGTCGAGCCGGCGTCTGCTGCACGAGGTCGGGGACGTGGGCACCGCGGAGTTCCTGCGGCGCACGTGCAAGGCGATGCTGGCGTCCGGCGCGAACGCGGTGCTGATCACCGGTTTCCCCGTGCTGATCACGTTCACCTCGGGGGCGGACGTCTCCCCCGGTGCCTTGGCCGCGGTGATCACCGCGGTGACGCTGACCCGTGCGCCGCTGCTCGTGCCGCTGCAACGTTTCCAGCCGGCGCTGATCGTGCACCTGACAGCGCACCGCGACCGGGTGCTGCGCGCCTGCGTCCTGCCGGCGACGGTGATCGTGGCGACGGCCGCGGTCGGCGGCGTGGCGGCCTACGGGCTGGCGCGTCCGCTGATGCTGCTGTTCTTCGACGAGGAGCTGGTCAGTTCGCCGGTGGTGCTGGCGGCGTTGACCGTGGCGTCGGCCTCGACGGCACTGCTGATGGTGACCGGCTCTGCAGCCCACGCCGCCGAACGCCACTCCCTGTACCTCGCGGGGTGGGCCGTGGCGACCGTCGCGGCCGTGGCGCTGCTGTCGGTGGACGCCTCACCGGAGGTGCGGGCCGTGCTGACCCTGGGACTAGCCCCGCTGACGGGCGTGGTCGTGCACGTCGTGGCGCTGACGCTCAGTCGGCCTGCGCGGGAATGTTCTTCCGCGAGAACACGGTGACGATGACCAGGAAGACCACGGCCACGACCACACCGGCACCCAGCATCACCGGGTAGCTCAGGTTCGCCGAGAGGCGGGTGAGGATCATCGGGAAGAAGAAGCCGATGTAGGTCAACGTGTAGTAGGCGGCGGTCAGGCCGGCCAGGTCGTCCGGCCCGGCGATGCGCTGGACCTCGGTGAGGCCGCTGATCAGGCACAGGCCGTAGGCCGCACCCAGGATGATCGCCACGACGATCGCGCTCCACACGGCGATGTCGCGGGACGCCACCGCGGCCACCGCCATACCGACGATCACGAGCACCAGCGCCACGATCGGGCCGCGTGCGTTGTAGCTGGTGTTGATGCGCGGGCCGAACTGCTGGATCGTGAAGCCGGACGCCAGGGCGATCACGGTGAGCAGCCCGGAGAACGCCACCGGGCTGCCGACCTGGTCCTGGACCAGGCGGGGCGTGATCGCGTAGGCCACGCCGGCGGCGCCGAAGACCCAGGGGGCGATCGGTGCGACCACGGTGAGGAAACGCGGGTGGCGGATGGTGGGCACCAGGATGTCGGACCAGAACGAGCCCTTCACCTTCAGGTGCGCCGACTGGCGGGTCTCGGGCACGGTCATCAGCCCGGCGAGGGCGACCACCGAGATCAGGCAGTGCACGATGTAGGGCAACTGGCCGGGGATCGGGCCCCACTCCGCCAGGACGCCCGCCAGGCCGGCGCCGAGGCCGAAGCCGGCGGTCAGCGACATCGTGGCGCGTTTCGCACCGGCCGACGGTGCCACGCCGGGCTCGAAGGTGGGGGTGGAGAGTTCCTTGATCCACGAGCCGCCGACGGACATCGCGATGCCCACGGCGAGCCCGGCGAGGATGCGTCCGATGAACATCACCGACTCGGTGGTCTCCCCCAGCGCGATGAAGACGCTGCCGAGCAGGGCGATGGCCGGGGACGGCAGCATCACGACCTTGCGTCCGAAACGGTCGGACAGCGGCCCGCAGATCAGCAGCCCGGCGACGATGCCCACGGCGTAGGAGACGAGCAGTGAGTCGACGAAGACGTCGCTGAACACCGCCTCCTGGCGGTAGAACACGAGCATCGGGGTGGCTTCGTTGCCGCCCCACGCCACGCTGAAGACGGCGAAGGCGACGAAGAGCCATGCCCGGGAGTAGGCGGGTGAGGTCCGCGTGGTGTGCTCGTTCTCGGTCATGGTGTCTCATCGTAGGAGGTGACCGGTCGCGTCCGCTCACTGAGGACCCGGTTCCCGCTAATATGTAGTGGTATGGCACACACTGAGAAGGCCCTCGACACCACTGAAATCGCCGCGAGCCTCACCCGCCGTGGCAACGAACGTCCCGCCAAGTTGCGTGACCGGGCGGACCGCGCCGTGCGTGAGGCCGTCGCCGCCGAGCTCCAGGAGGTCCTGGACGGCCGCTGGGCGGACGTGAAGAACGAGACCCGCGCCCTGATCGTGGAGAAGGACCTGCACCCGGACGACACCCTGGGACTGGACGAGGCCCGCGAGCGGACCCTGTCGCAGATGCACGACATGCTCTCGACCGGCGCCCCGCGCGGGACGTTCCGCACCGACCACGGCGGTACCGGCGACATCGGCGCGACGCTCTCGGCGATCGAGTCGGTGGGTGGCGCCGACCTGTCGCTGATGGTGAAGGCCGGCGTGCAGTGGGGCCTGTGGGGTGGTGCGGTGGAGAACCTCGGCACGGAACGCCACATCCCCCTGATCAAGGACATCATGGAGCTGCGGACGTTGGGGTCGTTCGCGATGACCGAGCGTGGGCACGGCTCGGACGTGCAGTCGGTGGAGACCACCGCGGTGTACGACCGGGAGACCGGGGAGTTCGTGATCGACACACCCACGGCCTCGGCGGAGAAGTGGTACATCGGCAACGCCGCCAAGCACGCCCGCATGGCCGCGGTGTTCTGCCAGCTCTACACCCCGGACGCCGACGGCGAGCTGGGCGAGTCCCACGGCGTGCACTGCATCGTCGTGGAGGTCCGCGACGAGGACGGCAAGGCGAAGCCCGGCGTGGGCATCGGCGACCACCTGTACAAGGGCGGTCTGAAGGGTGTCGACAACGGCACCTTCACCTTCGACCAGGTGCGCGTGCCGCGGGAGAACCTGCTGAACCGGTTCGCCGACGTCTCCGAGGACGGCGAGTACTCCTCCCCCATCGAGTCGGTGGGTGCCCGTTTCTTCACGATGCTCGGGACGCTGATCCGTGGACGCATCACGGTGGGTGCGGCGTCCGGCGCGGCGGCGCGCTCCGGGTTGGCGATCGCCACCGGGTACGCGAACCTGCGGCGTCAGTTCGCCCCGGACGACGGGCTGCCGGAGAAGAAGCTCATCGAGCACCGCAAGCACCGTCTGCGTCTGATCCCGCTGATCGCCCGGACCCACGGTCTGCAGCTGACCTCGAACCAGCTGATCGCCCGCCTGCACGACCTGGAGGGCGCGGGCATCGACCGGACGGACATGACCAAGGAGCAGCGGTGGGACCAGCGTGAGCTGGAGGCCCATGCCGCTGCCGTGAAGGCGGCGAACACCGACCATGCGATGCGGGTGCTGCAGGAGTGCCGTGAGGCGTGCGGCGGTGCCGGCTACATGGCGGAGAACCTGCTGACCACTTTCACGGCGGACGCGGACGTGTTCACCACGTTCGAGGGCGACAACGTGGTGATGATGCAGCTGGCGGCGAAGGAGCTGCTGACCGGCTTCTCCCGCGAGGTCGGGGACCTGAAGCCCCTGGAACTGGTGCGTTTCGGCCTGGACAACTTCGGCACCCTGCTGAAGCGCCGGACGGCGGCGGACACGCTGATCCAGAACCTGGTCGACTCGTTCACGGACAAGGAGGAGACGTCCCTGTTCGACCCCGCCTACCAGGTGGAGTTGTTGACGGAGCGCGAGGACCGTCTGCTGATGTCGCTGATCCGGCGGATCAAGCCGGCGCAGAAGATGAGCACGGAGGACGCCGCCGACCTGGTGGACAAGGCCCAGGACCACCTCCTGGAGTGTGCGTGGGCGCACGTGGACCGGATCATCCTGGAGGCGATGCTGGAGGGCGAGGCACAGCTGGCGGACGGCCAGGCCAAGGAGGTGATGGAGCAGGTGCGTGACGTGTTCGTGTTGAGCATCATCCACGAGCACAGCGGCTGGTACCAGGAGCAGAACCTGTTGACCGGTACGCGCACCAAGGCTGCCCGGGCCGCGCTCAACGACCTGGTGGACTCACTGGGGCCGTGGTCGCAGACGCTGGTGGACGCCTTCGCGGTCCCGGAGAACATCGTGGGCGTGCCGTTGATGACGGACTACGACGACATGGTCCTCCGGGCGAAGACGCATCCGGCCGCGGAGTCCTGACGGCGACGTCCGGCCCGGCACCGGGCCGGACGATAACGATGGGGTAACGACGTTCACTACACCGAACGTAACCACCCCCGTGGTGAACAAGATTTATGCACCTGACGGGGTTCCACTCACCCCCGATCGAAGCCCCGCAAGATCGTTATCTCTTCGTGACGTAACACCCGGCAATGGGTGTCCGTTACTGTTAATAGTGCGCCACAGAGCCTCATCAGCTCGCTTCGGCGCATGACCATACACGTTCCTTCGAAAGGTAACTATCATGCTGGATATCATCGGAACCATCGTCAACGCCGTCGGCACCTTCTTCACCGACGCCATCGAGCTGGTCACCGGCTCCATCGCCGGTAACTAATCAAGCATCCGGCCCCCGCAAGGGGGCTGTGAGCTTTTCCCCGCCCAACCTCACGGTTGGGCGGGGTTTTGGCGTTTCGCCGGCCACTCCAGCAGCGTCACGCAACTCAAGTCTGACGGGCTTTCCACCCTTTCACCAGACCCCACAAGTAGGGGCCTATATTTGACTACAAAGATGCTCCCCGGGCGATACCGGAGCGTTATAGTTCTCCCTGTGCCCCACGGACTGTACGGTCCCGCACGGCGCGCATCGTATACGTCCTATCGAAAGGTATCCCATCATGCTTGGTATCCTCACCACCATCGTCGAGACCATCGGCGGCTTCTTCACCGCCGCCATCAACCTGGTCACCGGCTCCATCACCGGCGGCGGCGCCGGCGACGACGTCATCTAGTCTGCCGCCTCGGCAGCAATGACACGGCCCCCGCCCCGGCATCGCCGGGACGGGGGCCGCTCGCCGTCCGCAGCCTCTCCAGATATTTTCGTTTTATGACGTAACAGACCTCGCCGACGGTCGATGTACCTACTGAGAGCGCAACGGAGCCACTCCGGCACCACGGCGCACCACCACTTCAATCGAGAGGTAATCACCATGCTTGACATTGTCGGCCAGATTGTTGACGCCATCGGCACGTTCTTCACCAGCGTGATCGGACTCGTTACCGGTTCCATCACCGGTAACTGACATTCGGTAGCCTTCGGCAACGGAGGCGCGGAAGCGAAAGCCCACCCAGCAGGCGCTGGGTGGGCTTTCGT